>JADJXO010000009.1 GCA_016715825.1 Nitrospira sp.
GAAGGTAGGGCGATAGCGATTGAGACTTGTGCGAGGTGTCAGACGACTTCGATGAGAGTTTCGCCGGCATCAAGGCGCTGGACGATCTCGTGGAAAACCGGTTCCAGTCGGTTTCGGAGTTCCGCGTTCGTGGCATTGCCGATCCGCACCCATACGACCGGAGCGGGCCTTTCACCGAGCGTGGCGAGAGGAGCAAAGTCTTCATCTTTCGTGACGATGGCGAATCCATTCTGACGGGCAAATTCGAAAATGCCACGATCGTCGAATGCTAAGCCCGGCTGATCATTGACGTGGATCGCTTCGTGGTCACGCTCGCGAAACCAAGCAGCAAGACCTGGAGGAAGGTTCGCATCTACCAGAAATTTCATCTAGTCTGGGCCGGCACAATTGTGTGGTTCAGGTAGGCGGCAGCATAGGTCATCGCGGCTCGGATGTCGTCGCGCTCCAAATACGGGTAGTCATGTAGGATCTCTTCTTCAGAAGTTCCTGCCGCTAGCATGTCCAGGATATCCTGGACGCGGATACGCATACCACGAATGCAAGGACGGCCTCCGCATTGACCCGGCTCGATGGTGATGCGCTGGAGCAGTTCTGTCTTCATAGAAGGTAGGGGCAAGCCTTTTACTGTGCGGGGCATCGCTGAATGCACTATAGCATTGGGTTTGACGTTGAGCAATGACGTGAGGGAATTCACCAAGACGCTGGGCATCATGAATCAGGCGAGCTTTCCAGAAACAGCTCCTCATTTGAGTGGCAGCTTGCTGCAACGTCGCCACTGTTCCGTCGCCATCCTGCGCCGTTCCATGATTTGCTTGGTTAATTCCGGGGCCGATGCTCGGGACAAGATGTGAATCCATTGTCCTGGCCTTGGGATTTTTCGGTTGGCCTGGTTGGTTTCTGTGGGCGTTCATGGCGGGGCTCTTTGGAGTCGGCCATCCCCCGGTGATGGATCCCCATGTCCCGCTGGGTCGCAATCGGACGATCGTCGGCTGGATTGCGTTCGCCGTGTTTGTCATCACCTTTGCCCCGGTGCCCTTTTCCTTCCACTGAGTGGTTCCTAGATTCGTTCCTTATATCCTTGCATCATTCTTCAGATTCTCTTGTCCGATCTTGCGCACGACCCTAGAGTGTAGAGATGAGTGTGTCAGATGCTTTCCTTCTCTCTCTAAACAAGTTGGACTGGCGGCTCCTCGGCATCACGGCCATCGTGCTGTGTGAGGCGTTTGTTGGAGGGATGTCTGTCTGTTACGCCGCTGAAGCGAAGAATCTTCAGAATGCGTCGCCCACTGCAGAAGCGTTGTACCAAGAAGGGCTTGCGCGCCGTCAAAACCAGGATTACAAGTTCGCAGCCGAGAAGTTCTCAGAGGCGATAGCGCGCGGCAAAAAGACAGCAGATACCTACACGTATTTAGGAGAAATGTTGATTCAACTCGAGCGACATGGCGAGGCTTGTGCAACCTTGTCGGAGGCTATCCGCTTGGACCCAGAGAATGTGCGAGCGTATGGTTTTCGTGCAATTGCTCTCGAGCAACTAGGGAAACGCGAGGAGGCCATACAGGATTATTCCGCGGCGCTAGTGAAAGCGCCCGACGAACTAATAGTCTCGTTGCTTGAAGCGAGAGGTAATACGTACTGGGCAATGGATATGCTTGATAAAGCCGCAGAAGATTTTGAGGCCATCATCGTGCACGACCCAAAAGATCCACGCGGGTATCTCCTACGCGGAAAACTGTTAGGTGCGAAAGGGAAGTTCCGCGAGGCCATCGATGATCTATCTTTGACCTTACCCCGATTTCACAGACACCTGTATAAGGAGGAGTTTGATGAAGTGGAGGGCAGCATGAGCACCAAGACGAGACGGCAGTATACGGAAGAGTTTAAGACAGAAGCAGTGCAGGTTGGTCCGAGACTCGGCACGACCGGTTGCGCAGACAGAGACCTGGGCATTGCCGACCATCTGCTCTACCGCTGGCGGGTGGAGCAGCAGCAGGCGGAGGAGCGTGGAAAGACGCGGCAGGACCTCCGAGCTGAAGAGGCCGAACTGGTCCGACTGCGGCGCGAGAATGCTGTCCTAAAGCAGGAGCGAGATTTTTAAACGTGCGGCGGCGTTCTTCGCGAAGGAGTCCCGGATGAGATATCGGGTGATCCAGGAACACGACCGTCGCTATCCCATCCGCCTCATGTGCCGAGCCAGCCGTATCTTTCAGGATATTATGCCTGGCGGGCAGTCCGAGAGCACCTGGCAGTAGCCAATCGAGGCCTGTTGACCGAATTCGGGCCTTTCACCACGACAGCGCCAGACCCACGGGAGTCCACGAATCTGGCGAGCACCCGTGCAGGGCCACCGGGTTGAGAGCATCGCATCGCTCGGCTGATGTGCCACGCTGGCATCCGAGCCAAGACGGTGACGAAGTGGCGCTACCACGCAGTCCCAGCATGCGTTCCCGTGGCCGCGAAACACCCTGGCTCGGGTCTTCACGTTGAGGCGCCCAATCGAGTGTGGGCGGGAGATCCTGACCTACATCTGGACGGGGAGAAGGCTGGCTCTATCTGGCCGTCCTGCTCGGATCTGTATTCACGTCGGGTCGTGGCTGGGAGCCAGGGCCAGCATTAACCGGTGAGCTGGCTGAGCAAGCCCTGACGATGGCCGTAATGACCGCACTCCCAGGGCGGGGCTCGAGCACCATTCGGACCGCGGTACAGCAGCCGCGACGAACTACCAGCGCCGACTGGCTGAGTACGGCCTATTCCCAGTATGAGCCGCAGGCATTGTTGGGACAAGCGTGCGTCGAGAGTTTCTTCGGGACGCTCAAGCGAGCTGGTCTATCATCGGCACTATATAACCCGAGACGAAGCCATGCAGGAGATCTTTGAGTACATTGAGGTCTTCTATAATCGGCAACGACGGCACTCAACCCTCGGGTATAAGTCTCCAGCTGAGTATGAAGCGAGGGCCGCAGTCGCGTAACCACGTGTCCACGAAATCAGGGGAAGATCATCTTCGGCGCTTGAGAGAGACGCGACTCGTAAGCTGCCTCTCTTTTACCGAGGTTACGGCTACGGATGCCTGAAAGAATATGACAAGGCTTTGCGCGACTACACGGTCCTCATTCAGGCAGCCCCTGACAAAGCAATAGTCTATGTCTATCGGGGCTGGATCCAGAACCGTCTTGAGAACTATCGCCTTGCGGAGACTGATCTAATGTATGCGCTTCAGCATGGATACCGTGAACCATTTGTGTACCTTTCCCTTGCCCACAGCCTCGCCGCTCAAGACCAGATCGATCAGGCGCTCAAGATAAACAACGAAATGTTTTCTCTCAGCCAAGGGGAGGCTCGTGCATTTATGGAGGCCTACTTCCAGCGTGGGGACTTCCTCCTGAGGAAGAAACATTATGACCGCGCACGCTCCTTTTATGAAAAGGGCATTGTGGTTGCCACGAAACTAGGACTGCGAACCGAGCTCTCCAGAACACTTGCGGACTTGAGAAAAGCACTCGAAGGCGACGCTGAAATGCGTCAGGGAGGAAAAGATATCCTGCGTTTGCTCGAAGGCTCCGTCGCACACGTTCAGTCGAATCCCTTATACGACGAGCCTTCTGCTTGTGAACTGGAATCTCCAGCATCGATGGCCAATGAAAGAGGTATTCCGAACAATTTTTGAGGCTGAAGCAACGGGGCCGGGACTCTTTCACTGAGGCAAGAACAGCGAGGCACAGAGAATAAATAGGGACAGGCCTGAGTTCTGATGGTTGACGTGGCTGAAAGGAGCGATGAGTGTCTTGCACAGACTGTCGAGGTTATGGGATTAAATATCTTTACAGGCCTCACGCTTTGCTTACACCTGCCCTTAGCAGACGCTCTATGGTCTGGCTTTCAGGAGTTGGAGGATTGCCGTGACTGAGACGATCTCTACAGATTGGATGTGGCGAAGGCTGAGGAGATCGTTGTCTCCGCTGACTAGCCATCGTACTCCAGCCGTTGCTGCACAGGTGATGAATTTAGCATCGTCCGGGTCTCGTAACTCAGGAAAAGTTCCTCGATTGACTTTGACTGATTCTATGAAGGGGAGAAGTTCCTCTAGCCTGGCAAGGCGGAGACAAAGAAGGGTTGATTGCTCTGGGCTTTCATGGCAGGACTTTAGGGCCTTGGCCACTAAGGGTTGTTCCGTTTGTTTCTCCGTTAGCGTGCTACGTCTAGAGCGGAGCAATGCCTGCGGCTAGTACCCACCATGAAGGTTGAACTGACAAGCGAGATTGCATATGGAGATGCTGAGGGTTTTGTGAAACCCTCAGCTCGCAATTCTCCACAATTCTATCCTGAAATCCTCGAAGGACAAACTAAGACAGGTCGTTCAGTTGCGATCTTCCGGTAACACGTACACGGGGCCGACGTTCCGGCACTTGAGCCCGATGCCGGTCAAGGAGCGCGGCTCCTTCCCGGCTTCGAAATGCAGCACCACCGCCGTGGCGATTTGATTGTCTTGGGGGCACAGCGCCCAACGTTTCCAATTGTTATTGCAATTAGGGCGGTTGTCCCGTGGCTCGGTAGGCGCCTGTCGTTCCAGTCCAAAGGTGCTTTGCCCCTCTGTTTTGCGCTCCAGCTTCCCTAGCTTGGCGTCATCGGTGATGGTTCCGCCACGAATTTGCAGACCTTTTACTCTGGTATTGTCGTTGTTCATGCACACACTTACACCGGTTATGAACGAGCGTTTACCGTAAGAGGCGTCGGTATAGGTTGCCACCATCTCCTTGCTCCGCTCCTTGCCGCCGCACAGTTCCTTCTTAAGGTCCTGCTTTTGGCCAGAGTCGTTCACGTTTTCTGTCTGCACTGTGATGTAGCACGGGTGGTCTCGGCGTTCCTCTGAAGTCAGACCGTAGATTGCATAGTCCTCGTTCGTGGAGGTGTCGGGCATGCCGACTTCGAAGTCGGCTCCCTTAAATCCCGAGATGTGCTCGGACGGCACTGCGGCTCCATTCAACATGACATCTTTCGGATAGCGCTCTGCTTGGGTCGGTTCACCCATAAGAAAGAAGCCCGCGACCACTGAGAATACGGCCAGCCTTCGGATCAGACCGCTGTTGTGTGACGAGTAACTCATATTCGTTCTCCTTTCTTTCATGGCGCGAGCAAGGTTCCAGGGTTCCTCCTCGTTATTTCACTTCAACCCCAAGAGGAAATTGATTTGCCAGGCAACCCCCGCCACCTCCGCAAAGCGCCACGGTCGCTGCGTGATAGACGTACCATGATGTTTCCGTCCCGATGGTCCTCCATTGGCCGTCGGCTGCAAGGGTTTGGATGCTGACCTTGATCGATTCTAGTTTGCCGTCGCTAAAAGGCATCAGGTCCACCGTCCACGAGTGGTGC
The DNA here is from genome assembly GCA_016715825.1 of Nitrospira sp. NCBI lineage: Bacteria > Pseudomonadati > Nitrospirota > Nitrospiria > Nitrospirales > Nitrospiraceae > Nitrospira > Nitrospira sp. Next base: position 5,368 of record JADJXO010000009.1, read on the forward strand.
TGATTATCGGGCGCACAAACCTTGCCGCCAAATTCTTCAGCCAATCGCGTACCATCTTCCTGAAAATAATCGAGTTTCATTCTGGCGCAGGCACCTGCAGCATTGTTGATATGCAAGACCCCTGTCAGGTGGGGTGTCACTTGGCCGTTGCTCCATGACCAGGCCACATCCCCAGCATTGGTCGGGGCGCCTAGCGCGAATGCTTCCCCACCAAAATCAAAACCGTCCTCGGTGATCTTCACTTTGTCATGGACTGTACTGAGATTGACCGTTTCCGACCCCACGATCGTCCAGTCTTTCTTCGCCGTGAGTTTCTCGATGGAGACCTTCACTTTGCCGATCTTGTTGCTTTCATAAGGCGCGAGGTTCACGTCCCACTCATGGCGCTTGTCATTGTCGGCACACACTTGGCCGCCATACTTCGTCGTGAGGAAAATATGTGTGATGCTGTAGTAGTCGAGGCGCATGCGCGCACAGAGGTCGCGCACGTCCTTTAAGTGGAGGTGGCCGTGCAGGGCAGGCTTCAGTTTGCCGTCGTTTAAATCCCAGGCCAGGTAGCCGGATTTCGTCGGAGCCCCGGCCACAAAACCCTCCCCGCCAAAATCAAAGCCGGATTCGGTGATCTTGATGGAGGACCAGCCCACCGAGCCGGCCTCGGCCTGTGGAGTCCATACCATTGTGACACCCAGCAGGACTCCTGCCAGCAGGAGGATTCTCGATCGCCATGAGCGAGCAAACTGTCCTTCAAGGGGGATGCCGTTCATACTTGGGATTATTTGGTACTCTTTCATTGTGTCCTCCTTCTATCCCGCGAGAGAATGTCGGTTGTCTGAGCGATATTGAGAAAGTGGATTCATGCGGGATATGGCTCAGGTGAGCAGGATCCATGCCAGCGTAAGCGGACTATTTCCGCTGACCGTTCTGTCAACGACTTATGGAGGTTTGTAGATGGGTCTAGGGGGTCAGACTAGAGGCATCGTATCCATTCGGATACGATGTAAGTATATAATTCGATACATGGCAAGAAAGCAAAATAGGACTAGGCTGGTCATCTAACTGACGGGCGCGTAGAGTGCGTATCGGAGTTATCGAGTCGAATATCTTTAACTCATAGAAATCCTCCTAATCAGTAGTCGTGAGAATTAGCCCTGTTCTCCATGCGAAGCAAGCAAATCGAAAGGGTGTATCCATCTTCCTCGATCGCTGGATCCATTCTATCGACGCCCCATTCTTGAGAATTTCTTGTCCGACTCGCTCCACGCTTCTAGAGTGGAGACATGTTATCGACCCATACCTCCACGACGCATTGCCCGAAATGCCAGGCTGAACGGCTTGAAGAGGCGACGGAGTGTGGGAAGGGAAATAGGGTCAGGCTGCTTTCCTAGGAATTGTTAGGTATAGAAGTGCGGGCGCAACTCTGACTCTGAAATGAATCGACTCGCTTGGCGAAGTATGGCGCGTAAGGTGCCAGGATCGAGCTCGGCATGGAGGGGACCTGTTAAGACTTGGCGTGCTCCCCCGACTTCACGAGCCAGCTTCGCGTGACTTCCCCGCTGAGAGACCTGTCGGAAACCGAACCCTTGGAGGATGGTGAGGAGATCGCGACCAGCGAGCCTACGAAGCTTGGGCATGGACGGGGTCCAATTCCATGGTCAGCACCAGAGTGGGTTTGTCGCGTAAGCCAAAGGCCTCCAGCGACTCGCCTTCCAGATGCAGCGCGGTTGCTTCTTGCAGATGCTTGACGGTTTCATCGAGAGTCCGCCCTTGCGTGACGACAGCGATTTCCAGGCACTCAGCCACGTAACCGGCTTCGTCGCCAGGGCGAATCACGGCTTTGATGGTCTGCTGCAAGTAACTCATACAAAATCCTCCTCATCGGCAGCCCTGAGAATAGCCCTGTTCTCCATGCGAAGCAAGCGAATCCCAGGGTGTATCCAGGTTCCTCGATCGCTCGATCCATTCTATCCACGCACTATTCTTGGGATTTCCTTGTCCGATTCATCCCTCGATCCTAGAGTGGGGACATGATCGCCAGTGAGACACCTACAACGCATTGCCCGAAATGCCAGGCTGAACGAGTTGAGGAGGCAACGGAATGTGTGCGATGTGGGATTATCTTCGCCAAGTACAAACCGCTTGCGGCAATGGGGCGCCTTTCACCAGTCAAGCCAGCATTTACACAGTCTGAATGGTTCCTGACAGCCAAGCAGTGGCTCATTGAATCGGATACCACGACCGAATCTATGACCTTTTATGGTCGAGCGGCCGTGTTCGTAGCCATGGTGTGGTGGGGCTGGGCCTTTATCACGACGCCGCTCGAAACAAATTACACCGGCGAGTCGTTCCTGCACTTGATCAATCTGCCCTTTCATGAAGCCGGCCATGTGGTCTTCATCCCGTTCGGTCGCTTCATGACGATTTTGGGGGGCACGCTGGGCCAGATTCTCATGCCGATGATCTGTCTCGGCACCTTCCTGATCAAGACGCGTGATCCCTTCGGCGCTTCGGTAGCCTTGTGGTGGACAGCGGAGAGTCTGATGGACATTGCTCCGTACATCAACGATGCGCGGGCATTGGACCTGATGCTCATCGGCGGCGTCACCGGAAAAGAAACCGACGGACATGACTGGAATAATATTCTGACGATGCTGGGCTTATTGGAATGGGATCATCGATTGGCTCATCTCACGTACAATCTCGGTATCCTCTTGATGCTCGGATCTTTCCTCTGGGGGGGTGCTCTCTTGTTGCGCCACTATCGGCGGCTGTCGGCCTAACTCACCTCGGTTTTTCTGCGCAACGTCAGTACACCTTCACCAACATTTCACTGTCTTGCACGAGTTGTGATCTTTTCTTAACGATACTCACGACCATTTTAACGCCGTTTTTATAACGAGGGAGCTAGACTGAATGCCATAGAGGAACTCGCGATGGACTTGATCTACATCGGGCTGGTGGTGGGCTTCTTCATTCTCTCCAGGTGGCTGATCTCGGGCCTCAATCGACTCTAAGGTGGTGAGCATGAATGTGATGTATGTGCTGAGCGGAATTGTGTCTGTCGGTCTGTTGATCTATCTCATGATCATGTTGCTGAAGGCGGAACGCTTCTGATGACCACGAATGCAATCCTCCAAGTACTCGTGTACTTCGTCGTGTTGCTGGCACTCGTGAAGCCGCTAGGCTGGTACATGGCGAGAGTGTATGAAGGCAAACCCTGCGGTTTGGACCGTCTCCTCGGTCCCGTTGAACGGGCCATGCATAGTTTCTGCGGCGTTCGACCAGGCGATGAGATGGACTGGAAACGCTATGGAACGGCTATGCTGCTCTTCAATGCAGTCGGGCTCTTGTTTCTCTACGGCTTGCAGCGGCTTCAGAGTTTCTTGCCCCTCAACCCGGCCAATCTTGATGGAGTCGCACCTGACCTGGCTTTCAACACGGCTGCAAGCTTCGCGACCAACACCAACTGGCAGGCGTATGGCGGGGAAACCACTCTCAGCTATTTGACTCAGATGCTCGGCCTGACCGTACAGAACTTTGCTTCCGCCGCGACGGGAATGGCAGTGCTCGTTGCATTGATCCGGGGCTTGAGCCGTAGCACGTCAACGACGCTCGGGAATTTCTGGAGCGATCTGGTCCGTAGCACTCTCTATATTCTACTGCCTCTGGCTCTGCTGTTGTCCGTTCTTTTGGTGTCTCAGGGAGTTGTCCAGACCTTCAATTCATATCAGACGGTGACCCTTCTACAACCAGCTGGTCATGACAAGACTATGACCGATACGAACGGTAAGCCGGTGCTCGATGAACAGCGGAAACCGAAAACCGAGCTTGCCACGGCAATCGCGCAGACCCTGGCGGTAGGTCCGGCTGCCTCCCAAATCGCCATTAAGGAACTCGGTACGAACGGCGGCGGTTTTTTCAACACCAATTCCGCGCATCCGTTCGAAAATCCCACGCCGCTGTCCAATTTCCTTGAACTCTTGGCGATCCTCCTCATTCCCGCAGCGCTTTGTCACACGTTTGGTCGAATGGTGGGAGATGCCCGCCAGGGCTGGGTTATTCTCGCCGCCATGACCATTCTTCTTTTCTGTTTTGTTTCCCTCGGGCTGTGGTCGGAACAACGCGGCAACCCGCTTCTGACGGGTGTCGGTGTGGATCAGCAGCCTCAAGGCGGTCAAGCCGGAGGCAACATGGAGGGGAAGGAGGCGCGATTCGGCATTACCGATTCAGCCCTGTGGTCCTCCGTGACGACGGCTGCGTCCAATGGTTCGGTGAACTCGATGCACGATTCGTATACGCCGCTGGGTGGACTCGTGCCGCTCTTCCTCATGCAGTTCGGCGAAGTAGTGTTCGGGGGGGTCGGCTCAGGTCTGTACGGAATGATCGTCTTTGCCATCATCGCTGTGTTCGTTGCCGGGTTGATGGTCGGGAGGACACCGGAATATCTAGGGAAGAAGATCGAGCCCTATGAGATGAAGTTGGCCGCGCTGCTTATTCTCATCATGCCCATTGTCGTCTTGGGGCTCACCGCCTTGGCGATCAGCACTGAGACAGGCCGATCGTCTATCTTGAACCCCGGTCCTCATGGGTTCAGTGAGGTTCTCTACGCCTATACATCCCAGGGCAACAACAACGGCAGCGCGTTCGCAGGACTCAACACGAATACTCCCTTCTACAACCTCACCGGAGGGATCGCGATGCTGATCTCGCGGTTCTGGTTGGCTATCCCGATTCTGGCACTCGCAGGGGCCCTAGCCCGCAAGACCCTCGTGCCGGCCGGACCCGGTACTTTGCCGACTCACACCCCGCTGTTCGTAATTCTCTTAATCGGCGTGGTGGTGATGGTCGGGGCGCTCACGTTTCTTCCGACTCTGGCCTTGGGGCCCGTCGTCGAAGAGCTGATGATGAAAGGACAGTAGGAATCACATCCCATGAGCATGCCGACAAAAGCACACAATTCCCAGTCTCTGTTGGACACCGCAGTGATACGCCATGCGTGGCGCGATGCCATCTTCAAGCTCGACCCGCGTCATCAGGTCAAGAATCCGGTCATGTTTATCGTCTGGGTCGGAAGCGTCTTGACGACGATCCTGTTCGTGCAGGCGCTAGCAGGAACCGGGGAAGCCTCCGCCTGGTTCATTCTCTCGATCACGGTCTGGCTCTGGTTCACTGTGCTGTTTGCAAACTTTGCGGAAGCGATGGCGGAAGGTCGGGGCAAGGCGCAGGCCGATTCGTTGAAGCGGGTGCGTCATGAACTTACGGCCAAAAAGCTCGGCACGGTCGATCCCGGCAGCGAGCATCATACCCCGTGGAACTGTCAGTTCCAGCGACGCGATACCTTCAGTGTGGTGTCAGCGAATCAGCTCACGAAGGGGGATGTGGTTCTCGTGGAGGCAGGAGAGTTCATTCCGGCCGACGGCGAGGTTGTCGACGGCGTGGCGTCAGTGAACGAGAGCGCGATCACTGGCGAAAGCGCGCCCGTCATTCGAGAAAGCGGCGGTGACCGCAGCGCCGTCACGGGCGGCACGAACGTGTTGTCGGACTGGCTGATCATTCGCGTCACGGCAACTTCGGGAGAAAGTTTCCTGGACCGCATGATCGCTATGGTGGAAGGAGCCAAACGCCAAAAAACGCCGAATGAAATCGCCCTCACCATTCTGCTCGCAGCCCTGACCATCATCTTCCTCTTGGCCACGGTGACATTGTTGCCGTTCTCGCTGTACGGCGTGCAAGCCATGGGGCAAGGGACGCCGGTCACCGTCACTGTATTGGTGGCACTCTTGGTCTGCCTGATTCCGACGACCATTGGGGCTCTCCTTTCGGCCATCGGTGTCGCCGGCATGGATCGCATGGTGCAGGCCAATGTCATTGCGATGTCGGGAAAGGCTGTTGAAGCAGCCGGGGACGTGGATGTCCTGCTCCTGGATAAGACCGGCACCATCACGCTGGGCAACCGTCAGGCGACAGCCTTCATTCCGGGAGAGGGAGTAGAAGCCCAGACGTTGGCTGACGCGGCTCAACTCTCATCGTTGACGGACGAGACGCCTGAGGGCCGCAGCATCGTCGTGCTGGCCAAAGAAAAGTTTGGTTTGCGTGCGCGTGATATTCATGAGATGGGCGCCACATTCATTCCCTTCACGGCTCAGACACGAATGAGCGGAGTCAATCTTGACGGGCGGCAGATCCGCAAAGGAGCAGCGGATGCGGTCGAAGCCTATGTGACGTCGCAGGGAGGGCATTTTCCTCAGTTTGTCCGGCTGAATGTCGAGACGATCGCCAAGCAAGGCGGAACGCCCTTGGTAGTGGCGGAGATGGCCAAGGTGCTAGGGGTGATTGCGCTACAGGACATCGTGAAAGGCGGGATTAGAGAACGCTTTGTTGAGCTTCGCCGCATGGGCATCAAGACAGTCATGATCACAGGCGACAACCCGCAAACAGCCGCGGCCGTGGCGGCGGAGGCCGGAGTGGATGATTTCCTGGCCCAGGCCACGCCGGAGGCCAAACTCAAGTTGATTCGGGAGCTTCAGGCAGAGGGCCGGCTCGTGGCTATGACCGGGGACGGAACAAACGACGCCCCGGCGCTGGCGCAGGCTGACGTTGCCGTCGCAATGAACACCGGGACCCAGGCGGCAAAAGAGGCGGGCAACCTGGTCGATCTGGATTCCAATCCCACGAAGCTCATCGAAATCGTGGAAATCGGCAAACAATTGCTCATGACCCGCGGCGCGTTGACCACGTTCAGCATGGCCAACGATGTGGCCAAATACTTCGCCATCATTCCTGCGGCCTTCGCCACGACCTATCCGGCGCTCAATGCATTGAACGTGATGCGGCTGGCGACTCCGCAGAGCGCGGTCCTTTCCGCGGTCATCTTCAACGCGTTAATTATCATCGTACTGATCCCGCTTGCCTTAAAAGGAATCACCTATCGCCCGATCGGCGCGGGGGCGCTGCTCCGGCGGCATCTCTTGATCTACGGATTGGGCGGCGTGGTGGTGCCGTTCGTCGGCATCAAGCTGATCGATCTGATTCTGGTCGCCTTGCATCTTGTTTGAGCCAGCTAACGATTAGATTGCGAGGAAACAGGAGAGAGAGATGAAAGACCAAATAAGATCCGCTCTGACTATGCTGTTACTTATGACCGTCTTGACGGGGCTGGTCTATCCGCTGGCGGTCACCGGGTTGGCCCAGGTGTTTTTCCCAGACCAGGCGAACGGCAGTTTGATCGTGCGCGAAGACAAGGTGATCGGGTCCAAGTTGATCGGACAGTATTTTGACAGACCGGAGTATTTCTGGGGTCGCCCGTCGGCGACCTCGCCGTTTCCATACAATGCCGGGGCATCCGGGGGATCAAACCTCGGACCCATCAACCCGATACTGATCGAGGCGGTCAAAGCGCGAATAGGTGCCTTACGGGCAGCAGATCCGGGCAACGACGCGCCGGTCCCTGTCGATCTAGTGACCTCATCAGGAAGCGGGCTGGACCCTCACATCAGCCCGGCGGCTGCACAGTACCAAATCAGAAGAGTAGCGCGTGTTCGAGGGCTCGATGAAGCCGGTGTGCGCGACCTCGTGGTCCAGTACACACAGGGCCGCCAGCTCGGCGTTCTTGGAGAACCACGAGTCAATGTTCTTCTACTGAATCTTGCCTTGGACGAGAGGCATTAGTTTCACTGCGGCTATGCTCGGTTGTCACGTTTAGAGGGGTCGGTTGAAGCACTCTCAGTCTCCGGACGATTGAGCGTGCCGTTGACGCTTCTCCGGCCCCACCCTAAAATTCAAGCGTCGTGTGCTAAGTCGTCATCAACTTTGCGCGCCACGTTGCACCGGGAGTGCTCTCATGAGTCCAGAACGACCAGATCCCGATGTACTGTTGAAGCATGTGCAGGCGGAGGAAACCCGCAGAGCCGAGGGGAAACTCAAGGTCTTCTTCGGCGCCAATCCAGGCGTAGGGAAGACGTACGCCATGCTCGAAGCAGCGCATGAGCAGCGGCGCGACGGTGTCGATGTCGTCATCGGTATCGTGGAGACGCATGGTCGTGCGGAGACCGAGGCTCTGGTGAAGGGGCTTGAAGTCCTCCCGCGCCGCGCCGTCGAGTATCGTGGCGCCACGCTGCGAGAATTCGACCTCGATGCGGCCCTCGCGCGACATCCCACCATCATCCTCATCGACGAACTTGCGCACAGCAACGCGCCGGGCCTGAGTCATACGAAGCGATGGCAGGATGTTCAGGAGTTATTGAAGGCCGATATCACGGTCTATACCACCGTGAATGTGCAGCACTTAGAAAGCTTGAACGATGTGGTTACGCAGATTACCGGCGTACGGGTGCGTGAGACCGTCCCGGATTCTGTGCTTGAGCGGGCAGACGACGTGGAGCTGATCGATCTTCCGCCCGACGATCTTCTTCAGCGACTCAAAGATGGAAAAGTGTATGTCTCGGAGCAGATCCAGCATGCGATCAAAAATTTCTTTGCCAAGGGAAATCTGATCGCGCTTCGCGAGCTCGCGTTGCGCCGCACGGCCGAGCGGGTCGACCAGCAGATGGAAGTCTATCGGCGCGACCACGCTGTGGTACGAACCTGGCCGGTGGCGGAAACCATCATGGTGTGCGTCAACATGAAGCCGCGCGGGCCTCGTTTGATCAGAGCCGCTCGCCGGATGGCGGCCGACCTCCATGCTAAGTGGATCGCGGTCTATGTGCAGCTTCCTCGACATCTTGGCTTGCCGCAACCCGAACGGGATCGTCTGGTACAAACATTGAGATTGGCAGAGCAGTTAGGGGCCGAAACCGCCACGCTCATTGGCGAGAACGTCGCTCAGGAACTCTTGAGTTACGCGCGGAGCCGAAACGCGACCAAGATTATCGTCGGGAAGCCGGTCAGGTCGTGGTGGAAGGAATGGGTATTCGGGTCGGTCGTATCGGACCTCGTCCATCAAAGCGGGGAGATCGATATCTATGTCATTACCGGAGAGGCCGGCGAAGGGCAGCCGCTCGTCCGCCGCAGTCTCCGAAGGACCGGCGATGTCTCCGAATATGTCCATGCCTCGCTTGGGGTGCTGATTGCGACGGCGGTCGCCTGGCTGATGTTTCCATCGTTCGGGGCGGCGAATTTGATCATGATGTATCTCATGGCCGTGATCGTCATCGCGATTCGTTGGGGACGTGGACCGTCGGTGTTGGCTTCGATTTTGAGCGTGGCGACGTTCGATTTCTTCTTTGTACCGCCCTACTTCACCTTCGTGGTGTCCGATGCCCAATATCTCCTCACATTCGGCGTGATGCTGGTGGTTGCCATGGTCATCAGTAATCTCGCCGTCCGTCTCCACGAGCAAGCCGAGCTGGCTCGTTACCGAGAAAAACGTACAGGAGTACTCTATGCTATGAGTCGAGATCTCGCCACTCATCGGGGGACGGGCATGCTGGCCCAGGTCTCGGCCAAGCATCTTCGGGACGTGTTTGACGCTCAAGTTGCCATTTTCCTGGCAGATGCGGAGAATCGGGTGCAGCTGCAACGCGAGGAACTCCTGTTCTTTGAATTGGATCCAAAAGAGTCGGGGGTGGCTCAATGGGTATTCGACCATAGTGAACGCGCCGGACTGGGGACGGATACACTGCCGGGGGCCAGCGCGCTGTATCTGCCCCTGGTTGGATCATCCGGTGCGATCGGGGTGATCGCAGTTCAGTCAAAAGACCAGGGACTGTTGCTGGATCCCGAGCAACTACACTTGCTCGAATCCCTGGTGAATCAGGTGGCGTTGGCGATCGAGCGGACGCGTCTGTCTGAGGAAGCGCAAAGTGCCCATGTGCGGGTGGAAACGGAGCGCATGCGGAACGCTATTCTCAGTTCGGTATCTCACGATCTGAGGACTCCGCTGGCTACCATTACCGGCGCTGCCAGCAGCTTGGCGGACGAGCAGAGGGAACTCGACCCTGCCGCTCGGCACGAGCTCTCTCGGTCCATTTATCGAGAAGCTGATCGTCTTGACCGGTTGCTGAAGAACCTGCTCGATATGATGCGCATTGAGGCAGGAGTTGTGCAGCTCAGCAAAGAGTGGCATCCTCTCGATGAAGTTGTCGGTGCAGCTCTGGCCAGACTGGAGGGACGGTTGCGAGATCATACCGTCAACACGGCGTTTCCAGCCGATCTGCCGCTGGCGCTGGTCGATGGAGTGTTGCTGGAACAAGTGGTCATCAATCTTGTGGAAAATGCCGTCAAGTATGCGCCCTCAGGAAGTACGATTGACGTGTCCGCATCGGCGAGCGATCGGGATATGATCATTGAAGTCGCAGATCGAGGACCTGGTATTCCCGTTGGGGATGAATCCCACATCTTCGACAAGTTCTATCGCGGTAGACTTGCGCGAGAGGGAGGGGTTGGGCTAGGGCTGACGATTTGTCGCGGCATCGTTGAAGCGCATGGCGGCCGTATTTGGGCTGAGAATCGCTCGAGAGGCGGCGCCTGCTTTCGCTTTTCGATTCCGTTACTGGATCAGCAGCCGTCTGTGGAGAGAGAGCAGGCGGAGAATCGGTAAGCGTAATACTGGTTAATTGAAGACCGGTGATCGAGGCCGCAGGGTTCATATGTCACAGGAAGCCACGATCCTCCTCATCGAAGATGAACCGGAAATTCGCCGGTTTCTCCGGACGATACTGCCTGCCCATGGCTTTCGATTGTACGAGGCGACGACGGGGCGGGACGGGCTTACCGAAGCCCAAGCAAGAAATCCTGACCTGATTCTGCTGGACCTCGGTTTGCCGGATATCGAGGGGAGCGAGATCATTCGGCAGATGCGGGGATGGACTGCCACCCCCATCGTCGTGCTTTCAGCTCGAGACCAGGAACAGGTCAAAGTGGCGGCACTCGATCTCGGCGCCGACGATTATGTGACTAAGCCGTTCGGAGTCCACGAACTCCTTGCACGGATGCGTGCGGCACTTCGCCACGCCGCTCAATCTGCCGATGCCCCTGAGTCGGTATTTGTGCTCGGCGATCTGAAGGTCGATCTTGGTCGGCGACAGGTGTTTGTCTCAAAGAAGGAAGTTCATCTCACACCGATCGAATACAAGCTACTCATCACGTTGATCAGGTATGCCGGCAAAGTACTGACTCACCGTCAACTTTTGAAAGAGGTCTGGGGTCCGCTCCATGTGGAGGAAGGACACTATTTACGGGTCTATATGCGACAGCTGAGAAACAAACTGGAGAAAACCCCCGCTCATCCTCGGTATCTCGTGACGGAACTGGGAGTTGGATATCGACTCCGCGCGGAATAACCTCCCTTGTCTCCTTTCATGCTCCACGTCAATTCACCCTTTGGCTTTTATCCCGTTTTGATATCTGACGAAGTATAGTTTGTAAGCTGGGCGAGAGAGTTAGGTGCCGAATTGTAAATGAATGTTTGCTGTAATCAGGCGCCGGATATTTGCTCATGATCTACGCGAAGACCATCAATCATTGCTACAGCTGGCGCGTTTGGATCAGCGTGCCGTTGATCGTGGTAGAGCTATTTGCAATAGCGCCTACTTGTTTGGCCCAGCACTTGAGCCAGCCATCGGAAGAACCCCCGATAGCTGGTGCTGGTTCGGCTAGCTCCATGGACTCTATCCCATCTAACTGGCACTACGGAGCCTATGTGGATGTCGGGTACGTCGGGAATCTTAACTCTCCCGATAACCACCTTTGGCGTAGTCGCGCTACAGCCGCTCATCATAACGAGTTATCTCCCAACATGGGTCTGGCCTATGTCCGAAAGGATGCCGGCACGGCTTCACGCTGGGGCATGGAGTTGGGTTTCCAAGGAGGGCGGGATACAGAGGGGTTTGCTTTTTTACAGGGTGAACGGCGGATCGATGGATCGGATGTATTGCGCCACATCCATCGTGCCAATCTGTCCTATCTTGCGCCGGTCGGAAGGGGACTGATGGTGACGGCCGGTTTGTTTAACAGCCTGATGGGGTATGAATCGCTCTATGCCGGAGACAATGCCAACTACACCCGTTCTTGGATCGCCGACAATAGCCCCTATATGATGCTGGGTGTGAACGTTCAGTATCCGTTGAGTGAGGAGTTCACGGTCGCGGCGTTTGTCGTGAATAGCTACTATCACCTGGCCCGTCCGAACGATCTCCCGAGCTATGGCGGGCGATGGGTGTGGCGAGCCACCCCACGATTGACGCTGATCCAAACACTCTATGGGGGGCCAGATCAAACGGAGACTTCGCTGGAGTTCTGGCGCTTGTACGGAAATCATATCGTGGAGTGGAAAAGTGACGATGTGACGGTCGCCACATCGTTTGATATTGGAACGGAAAATGTCGCTGGACGGGTTGGAAGCCCCCGGGCCTTTGTTATGGGGGGGAATATCGTCGTGAGATGGCATATCAGTGGGCCTTGGTCTGTGGCGGTTCGGCCCGAGTTTTACTGGGATCGGAATGGCCGGTGGACAGGGGCAGAACAGTTTGTGAAGGCCGTCACGTCGACGGTCGAGTACAGGTTCCCGTACCGCTGGATGAATACAATCGTACGCGCTGAACACCGCTACGATGAATCGACCGGAGTCGGAGGTGGATTTTTCAAAAACGGCGAGATCCGCCCCGGTGTTGCCGGCCTGACTCCTGGCCAACATTTGCTTTTGCTCGGAGTGCTCGTGGGCTTTGACTCACCGTAACTGGGAGAGAGGGGACACCGTCTCTTCTATCCAGAGCTGCAGCTGCTCGACGATACGCGTGCTGAGGGCTTGTATGGCGTGCTCCTTCGCCTCCTGTAGGGCGGCGCTATCTTCAACGAACACCGCCGATCCAACTATCGTTGATACACCTTCGACTGTCTGGATGGGTGTGTGCCCTTCGGAATGCACTGCCCACAGGCTGCCCGTGGCCATTACGAGGGCGGCGCTTTCAGTGCCCGGTGCGAGATAGGCACCGATTAGCGTGGGGTATAGCCAGGCATAGCGGTTGTTGTACCGATCGATTGCCCCGGCTGCATCGACGATCAACACGGCGTCCGCTCCGTACCGGGCGCCGGCTTGCCTGATCCCGTCAATATTCTCCGCCTGAACAGTGGAATCCATCAACACAAAGATGTCTGTCACCAGCTTCTGATCTCGCAAGGAAGCCAGGCCCTGAAGGAGCTGTTCCCGATCCGCACTGCGCCACTCGACTTTGCTCAGAGACTGATGGTTTGGGAATTCGTGATCTGCAAAAAAGATCGCGAGCCGAACCGGTGGAGAGAGCGCAGGGTTCTGGGTTGATGGGTCACGATTCCCCTCATCTGAGGAGGAAGCGATGTGGAGGACTTCGGTCATCGCGGATCGATCGAATCCCTGGCTGCCGGCACAGCCAGCCGAAAGCGCCACCGTTAGCCCGAAGGCGATCCTGAAAGGTTGTCGCATCATCTTCGACGTTCAAAATCCGCTTCCGCCGCCGCCGCCGAATCCTCCGCCGGAAGATCCGCCTGACGACCTACCGCCACCGAAGCCGGACCCACCTGAACTCCGTGGCGCAGCGGTCATGACCATGCCGGCTGCCGCAGACATCTGCGAGATATTCCCGACAAAGCGACTCGGCCTGAAGTCTGCGAGGTTCGATCCTTGATACCAGGTGGGTGGCTGGGTGTAAATGCCCTCGAAGGCCCGAACCCAATTCTGTTCGACTCCTAACGCCATCGCAAAAGGCAAAAACCTTTCGAACATTTGGGGTGTCTTGATCACCCGTGCAAAGCGATCCGATTCAACGCGGGTGAGAAATTCCTCAAACCCGAGCACCTGTTCAAGCACGCGCGTGCCTCGTATCGTTCGAGCCGGCATGAACCATCCGAATCCTACAATGATGAGTCCTGACAACAGCCCTGCCGCAAGACCGGTCTGGAGTGCGATGCCATAATGTTCCTGGAGAATTGCAGCTCCGTAGACCGATGCGATGGTCACGGCAATGCTGATGGCCACATAGATGAATCTGACACGGTCTGGGCGAGCCGCATAATATCTCTTCTTTAGGAGTTGGTCCAAGAGGGAGGATTTAATTCCATCCAGATGGATGTAAAAGCGATTCTTAAGATCGGCTAGAGTGACGATGGTTGCATTTCCGTTTGAAAAGATTCCGTTCATGATCGTTCGTTCGTGCGGTTTGAGGTCGACCCATTCGGTGCTGCTCCTTGTGAGATGCAGCACAAACGACGTGCTCGACCAGAGACCGAGGAATTGAGATTCCTGACGCTCCTCTATCCGGAGAAACCCGCGAATAGCGAGGTCTACCAGTGTCGCAGTGATATCGCGCAGATCTGGTGAATTGTCGATGAGCGTCCCGAGCTCGGCAGGCGTCAGCTGTGCCGGTGGTTCATAGGCGACCGTAATGGGGCGCAGATGTGGGTCACGGCCGCGCACGTACCACAGCCGCCACATCAGGCCACAAACAACCATAGGTATGGCCACCGGCCAGTTGGATCGCAGGAATAGGCCGGCCAGTTGTAGTAAAGTGGGTTCGGTGACCGTTCCCTTGTCCCACCCGACAACCGCAGTGAGCCCTTCGCGAAAGCCGAGTGGCCGTGTCATCTGATAGAGAACTTCCGGGCCGGTGATGCGCACCTCGGCCTCCTGTTCTCTTGCCCCATAGGCCCCGTTGAATGCCAAGGCCTTGACGCCGGTCGCCGCTGGAGGAAGAAGAATTCTGGCTCCTGCCGATTCGAGCGGCACGTCCCATTCATCACCCGTGATATTCCAATAGAGTTCGTCGTGTTCCTCGAAGTATTTCAGCCCATTCGACACCCGGTACGTCAGAATCAGCGTCTTCGTGGTGTTCTGTGCACCCGGCAACCAGACCTTGAAGATTCGATAGTGCCGATCACGAGAGGTCTCGTACTTCAGCGGAATGAGGTGTTCGTCTGTTACGCTGATGAGATCCAGCAACAAGGTGTAAGTGAACCCCTGCGGTGTTCGGTATTCGACCGGGATGTCACGCTTCAACCCGTTCCACGATTCCGTAAATCGAGGACGAATAGTTTCGGTGACAATGAGATCTCCGTCGGTGAGGACCTGAATATCGGCGTGAAACTGTTCGATGACCATCGTACGAGCCTGCGCCGGAGCGTGGGCGATCACGAGCAGACAGACCGGAAGCAGGATGGTGCTGAGAAGGGGCAGTGAGAGAGGCGCGAGGTTGAGGGAATGGAGTCTGGTCACAAGATCAATCAACGTGTCTGTTCGAAGCTGACATTCGGCACGGCTCGCTCGGCGACATCCGCGATCTCAAAGAATTCGCGTGTCTTGAAGTTGAAGGAATGCGCAACCATGTTGGAGGGAAATTCCTGGATCTTCGTATTCAGGTCTCGCACTACTGCGTTGTAGTACCGACGGGCATTCTGCGCGGCGTCTTCAATCTGGTCCAGAGAACCCTGTAGTTGCGTGAAGCTTTCCACTGCGCGCAGTTGTGGGTAGGCCTCTGCCAGAGCAAACAAGGACTTCAGCGATTGAGCAAGAATGCTTTCGGCCTCGGCTCTTGTGGAAGGAGTAGTCGCCGACATCGCACGATTGCGGGCTGTAATGACGGCCTCAAGGGTCTGTTTCTCATGACCGGCATAGCCCTTCACTGTTTCAACGAGGTTCGGGATCAGGTCGTGGCGCCGCTTCAACTGAACATCGATGTCTGCCCAGGCGTTTTCGGTCTGGACCGTCAACCGCACGAGACTGTTGTACATGCCGATCGCGAGCAGTATGGATATGGCCAAGGCGGCTAGGATGATCCACGCCATAGGGCGTCTCCTGTTTTACTTGTATTGAAGAGTGCTGAACCTGACGCGACTATATCGCCGGCGCGAGGAGCTGTAAAGTAAAGGGGTGATACCTGCAGGTGGGTAGGGTATCGAGTGCTACTCGACGAGCGGAAGGATGCGATCAGCCACAGCCTGCACGACACCCTCTTGTTCAGTCACCGCTTTCAATCCTTTGAAGCTGAGATAATATCCGCCGTGACTCGGCGCCTGGATCGTCGCACTGACTTCGATGCGTTCGCCATCCTCGATGTCGGGGTCTCGGACCAATGGTCTTCCGCAAATGCCCAATACGGCCACCGGAATCGTCGCCTCGTCTTCTTCTAAGCGAAACAGATACGCGCCGTAACAGTTGTCTCCATTGGGAACGGTGTAGGGGGCGAGTGGCTGCACATCCCGCGCTGTGCCGTGCATGGTGACGTGCCGTAGGTGGTAGACTTGTGGCTCCTCGAGTATTTGCTGGATGGCGATTGGTTCCTCCGCCGACACAAGCCGAGGCGTGACGGTTTCGAACAATGCCACAGGGATAACGGCAAGGAACAGAGTCCATGTCCTCATGTGGATGCATCTTATCATCTTCTTTGCCTCGCCCCGTAGTGACTTTCTCTTCCTAGGCATGGCCGCTATAATCCGCTGTCTTTTTGTTACGGAGGATCATGCTGATGAAAAACGAGCGGCAGCTTCGGACTTTCATTACCGAGTCACGGCCGACATTTGAAGATCTCTTGGGGCAGATGGTGGAGGTGCCGTCGATCAGTATGGACTCATCCCGAAAGAACGATATCCGACGCATGGCGGATTTGGCTGCGCAGTATCTGACGGGGATAGGCGCCCAAGCTCAGGTGGTCGAGACCGGTGGCTATCCCCTCGTCTCCGGTGGCTGGACAACAGGGGCGACCTACCCGACCGTCACTATCTACAATCATCTGGATGTACAGCCTGCACAAGAACCAGAATGGAAGCATCCTCCCTTCGCGTTTAGGAATAACCACGGCATCTATCACGGCCGAGGTGCGACCGACGACAAGGGGCCAGCCCTGACCGCTTTGTTCGGTGCCCGCTATGCTCTTGAACAAGGTGTGCCGATCAATATCCGCTTTTTGTGGGAACTGGAAGAAGAGATTGGGAGCCCTCATTTTCGTACAGGGCTTCGAGACCGCAGCGCCGTTCCACGACCGGACTCAGTGGTCGTCTCCGACACAATCTGGATTTCAAAAGGCAAGCCGGCCGTGCCATCCGGCCTGCGGGGGCTGCTTGGTGCCCGGTTGACGCTCCGAACCGGAGACAAGGATGCTCATTCAGGTGTCACGGGAGGGGCTGCGCGAAACCCACTGGCTGAGTTAATGGAGGTCGCGAATACGTGTCTTGATGCGAGGACCGGTCGAGTAAAAATCCAGGACTTTTATGACGACGTGGTCGAGCCGACCAAGGAAGAGATCACGAGCTTCCTCACCTCCGGTTTCCAGGTCAAGCGTTTCCAGCATGCCTATGGGTTTCGATCTCTTCGCGTGCATAATCCAGTTGACGTCATGCGTCGGATCTGGGCATCGCCAACCTTTGAGATTCATGGCTTAACTGGGGGCTATCAGGGGCAAGGTATCAAGACGGTGGTGCCTGGTCATGCCGAGCTGAAGGTCAGCATGCGGCTGGTTCCGAATCAAACGCCCGAGCGGATATTTGCCAAGTTGAAGAAGCATGTTGCCAAAGTGAATCCAAACGTGAAGGTGGAACGAGAAGGCATGCTCCATCCGTTCAAGGGCAGTTTGACCGGACCCTACGTGGAATGTGTGAAACGGGCTCTCAAGGCAGGATTCGGTAAAAATCCCGCCTTCGTACGGGAGGGAGGATCAATCGGTGCAGTCGTAACGATGCAGGACACGTGGAAGGTTCCGGTTCTCTTCATGGGATTAAGCTTGCCGGAACATGGGTACCATGCTCCTAACGAATACTATGATTGGGGCCAGGCCTCGGGCGGGATGAAAGCCTTTGCTCGGTACTTTGAAGAGCTTGCAAGGATTGGAAAATGATAGAAAAGACAATGGGTTGTGGGTAACATGAACCACGGCCTATCGATAGGCCGTTCTTGAACAGTGCCTCACAAAAATTGGTTAACCGTGTTGTTTATCAGACAACTCTTGGCTTCAGCGTCCTTCCGCTCAAATAACTAATAGATCATAAGCAATTGTAAAATAAAGGGATGGTAATTTTTGAGCAGTTTTAATTGGGCATAGATGTTGCTCGATACAATTATCACAATCATCAGAAATCGAGGTGTAATAAGCCGTTGAAGTTGATTGTGGATAGGCTTTTCAGTATCCTGGCTGTCTGATGAAGGCTGATCCGGTCAATGTGGTAGTTGTTATGGTTACTACTTCCAACCAAGATGAGGCGGCTAAGATTGCCGAGCATGTGGTCCGTGCTCGGCTAGCGGCCTGTGCGTCAACCATTCCCACAGTACGTTCGACCTATTGGTGGGAAGGTAAGATCATGAATGATCAAGAATCGCTCGTGTTGATCAAGACGACTTCTGGACAATACCCTTCGCTTCAGACAGCGATACAAGAGCTTCACTCCTATAAGGTGCCGGAAATAATAGCGATTCCTGTGGTGGAAGGGTTGCCTATGTATCTTGAATGGGTGGACCGGGAGACGTCCTAGCTCATGGGAGTGAAGCAGCAGTATACACACACTTTGTTTTCGGTTGACCACCAGGAACGAAAGTCGGTAATTTGCTGGGCTGAAGAAGGCAAGGCCCAGCAGGATGATAGGGGGCGGTAGCTATGGCTCAGACGACGACGCAAGATGGCGATTCCTACACAATTGTAGTCTTTAGGGGGTCCACCGCGAAGCCTCTTCGTTTCAGTTTTTCGAGGAAGCTCCTGCGGCGTTTGCTGGTTTGTGCTGGAATTCTGGCGCTTATCGATCTCGCTGTTGTCTCGCATTATGTCGTGCGAACGGGAGAAGTTTTGGAGTTGGCCTCCTTCCGTAGCGAGGCGATGAGTGCACGAGAGCAAACTGCAGCGTTCATGACAGCCATTGATGACTTAAAGAAACGTATCGGCGCTATGAATGAGGTCAATCAAAGGCTCCGGGTCATGTTGGGTATAGAAGTTCCAAAGTCCGGTGACATGGTGAATGGTCGAGGCGGCGAGGAAGTACCGATTCTTGAAGAAGCGGGGTCTATGCCCAGTCCTCACGAGAATAATAGCACGAGCATGGGCTCAATCCCTGGCGGTTCAAAGGACGGGGTTGAAGGAACCGACCAACATTCTGCTGTCGGAATTGCACCATCAAAGAGTCATCTCGATGCAGTCGCATCGGTTAAGGACGGACTAGACTGGCTTGAGAGGGCGGCTACTGCGCAAGAACGTCTCCTCAGCGGATTGTCGGAGGCGGCCGAACAGCGCTCGACTCGATGGGCTTCAACACCCTCTATTTGGCCGGTGAAAGGTTGGGTGACATCAGGGTTTGGGCCTCGCATTTCTCCGTTCACCGAAAAACCAGCTTGGCATGATGGGTTGGATATCGGGGCTGCGCCGAATACGCCGGTTCGTGCTCCTGCACAGGGACGGATTACGTCGACCGGTTATGATCCTAAGCTTGGGAATAATGTCCGTGTAGACCATGGGTATGGAGTCGAAACGCTGTATGGGCATCTCGCCAAGGCGGTTGTGAAGGAGGGCCAGAGAGTTGAACGTGGTGATGTCATTGCGCTTGTCGGGAGCTCAGGACTTTCCACGGGTCCCCACCTTCACTATATGGTCAAGGTAAACGGTCAAGCGCTTGACCCAAGGAAATACATTCTGGAGTAATCGTTCATTCGAGCCATAGGCCTGCTCGTAAGGGCAGAACAAGAAGGCTGCGTTCCAACACCACACTGATCCTCACAACATCGTTGTGTTTGATCTTGCTCCAACCAAATTGACCACAAAGATAGTCCCTTGAACGACCTCGAAATCGCGCAGTCCGTTAACCCCATTCCCATCAGTGATATCGGTTTTCAGCTCGGCGTTCGTCCTGAGGAGCTCACCCTCTATGGAAGGGATAAGGCTAAGGTTTCCCTGAAGACGTTGGATCGGCTTAAAGATCAACCAAAAGGACGATACGTCCTGGTCACGGCGATCAACCCCACCCCCTTAGGAGAAGGAAAGACTACGACATCCATCGGCCTCGCGATGGGGCTTTCGCGACTCGGGCATCGGACCGCGCTTACTCTGAGGCAACCCTCCTTAGGCCCCGTATTCGGCATGAAGGGCGGAGGAACGGGCGGCGGGCGTGCCCAAGTCGTTCCGATGGAAGATATCAATCTTCACCTGACGGGTGACGCCCACGCTGTGGCAGCCAGCCACAATCTTCTTTCTGCGTTCCTCGACAACCATGTGTTTCAGGGAAACACGTTGTCGATCGATCCCCATCAAATCCTGTGGCCACGATCGCTGAGTATGAACGATCGGGCCCTTCGGGAGATTGTACTCGGGGAAGCCACTGGCGGTCGCCGAGGTCAGTTCGTCATCACGGAGGCCTCGGAGGTTATGGCTGTGCTGGCGCTGGCGAAGGACCCACTTGATCTCCGGGAGAGGCTTGGCCGCATACTCGTGGGACTTACGAAGTCCGGCAGTCCAGTTACGGCCGAACAACTTAACTGTGTAGGATCAATGGCCGCTCTCCTGAAGGATGCACTCATGCCGAATCTGGTTCAAACGCTCGAAGGTACCCCCGCGTTTGTTCATACCGGACCCTTCGGTAACATCGCCCACGGCAATTGTTCGATTATTTCGGATACGATCGCCCTTCGATGTGCCGATTTCGTCGTAACCGAAGCTGGTTTTGGAAGCGATTTAGGGGCGGAGAAGTTTTTTAATATTAAGTGCCGTACGTCCGGACTCATCCCAACAGTCGCGGTGGTTGTGGCCACGTTACGAGCCTTGAAACTTCATGGCGGCGGAGGGGCTGCCAAAGCCGGAGTTGCACTGCCGTTGAGTTTGACTGGACCGAATCAGGAGGCGTTGGCGAAGGGAATCGCCAATCTTGCGCAGCACATCGCCAATGTTCGGGCTCATGGGGTACCGGTGGTGGTCGCGGTCAACGCCTTCAAGGATGACCCGCAAGACGAATTGGATTGGGTTCGGGAACAGTCGCAGAAGATGGGAGCCGTAGACGCGGCAGTTTCCACCCATTGGGCTGATGGGGGAAAAGGTGCCGAACAGCTGGCCGTCGCGGTGGCCAGGGCCTCGGAAAAAACGGCTCAATTCCAGCACCTGTATGAACTGTCTTGGCCGATCAGGAAGAAGATTCAGACGATTGCCACACAGATGTATGGAGCGGAAACGGTCCGATTTGAACCGGCGGCGGAACGTCAGATTGATATGGCGGAAGACCTAGGATTTGGGGGGCTACCCGTTTGCATGGCTAAGACGCCATTGTCTTTGTCACATGATCCTACGCTCAAAGGGAGGCCGACCGGGTTTACAGTACCGATTCGTGAGCTACGAGTCTTAGCTGGAGCCGGATTTGTCACGGCAGTGTGTTCTGGGATTCAGTTGATGCCAGGATTGCCAAAAAAACCAGCCGGTGAGCGAATCGGCCTTGATCCAAGGACTGGGAAAATCGTGGGACTGTCGTGAAGAAATCAGCGTTGCTTCAAGTATCGAAAGAATTCAGAATCCGGACTCATAACTAGCATCGACTTGTCCTTGAACACGTTTTTGTAGGCTTCCATCGAACGAGTAAACTCGAAAAACCGCTGATCTTGTCGGTAGGCAGTCGCGTAGATCCGAAACGCCTTAGCATCGCCGCCTCCCCGAATTTCCTCTGACTCCTTATAGGCTTGGGCAAGGATAATCTCTCGATCCTTTTCAGCTTCCGATCGAATTTTTTGTGCTTCTTCCGCCCCTTCGGCTCGATACTGCTTGGCCTGCCGTTCTCGCTCAGCTTGCATACGGGCAAAGACGGCCTTTTCATTCTGTTCCGGAAGGTCTGCCCGCTTAATCCGAACATCCTGAATCTCGAGGCCGTAGATCGAAGCCTTCTCATTGGCCCGTTCGGTGACCACGCGCATGATGTCGGCTCTGGTGCTGGAGACGATCTCGATTAAATCATGTCGACCCAGCTCCACGCGAAGCTCTGAGTAGATGATATCGTGGAGGCGCTGAAGGGCGCCGCGTTGGCTTTGAAACGCCTGATACACCTTCAGCGGGTCGGTAATCCGCCATTTTGCAAAGTTATCCAGTAAGAGCGTTTTTTTGTCCTGGGTAATGACGTCTTGCGCGTTGGAATCATAATCCAGCAACCGCTTCTCAAAATACGTCACCTCTTGGATAAACGGGACTTTCATGTACAGCCCGGGCTCGGTGATATTACGGACGGGTTTGCCGAGTTGGACGACGATGGCGTTCTGGATCACATCGACCACGAAGAGCGGTGAGGCGCCCAGCACGAACAAGCCGACGATCACGGCTAGGAGTGTGATGACCAATCCCTGCTTTGTCATGATCTGCTCCCTCTCGGTTTCAACGTCGGGAGAGACTCTGGTCTGGGCTCCTCAGCTTCAGGTTGAGGAGCCGGTTTGATCACGGCCGCCGAGGGTGACTTGGAGAGACGGTCCAACGGGAGGTATGGCAGCAGACGGTCGCCGCCTTTGCCGTCGATGATCACCTTCTCCACATTCGGGAGTATCTCTTCCAGCGTTTCAATGTAAATGCGCTTGCTGATGACATCCTTCCCCTGCTGGTATTCCTTCAAGGTGGCGAGGAAGCGGTTCGTCTCTCCCTGGGCACGGTTGAGCCGAGCCTGAGCAAATCCCCGTGCTCGATTCACCATCTCCGCGGCTTCACCTTTTGCCCTTGGGATGATGTCGTTGCGGTAGCCCTGGGCTTGATTGATGAGCTTTTCCCGGTCCTCTTTGGCGTTGGTCACATCCTTGAAAGCGGCGGCAACCGCGTCCGGGGGGTTGACGTCTTGGAGTTGGATGGCGGCAATCTGCACACCGGATTTGTACTGATCCAAAATGGATTGCAACAGAATCAGGGCGCCCTGTTGAATTTCGGCCTTGCCGGTCGTCAGGACCTCGTCGATCTTATTCTTCCCGACCACTTCGCGCATGGAGGCTTCGGCCGCCTTCCCGATGGTTTCATGGATATCTGCCACATTGAAGAGAAACTCACGGGCTTCTTTGATCTTATATTGGACGATAAACTCAATCCCGAGGATGTTCATGTCTCCGGTGAGCATCAACGCTTCTTGAGGAACCATTTGCTGGCGCCCTTGCTGGCTGGTGCGGAAGCCCACTTCGACTCGATATAATTTGGCAACCTTCGGCTGAAGGACGGTTTCGACGAAGGGGATCTTGAAGTGCGGCCCAGGCTCGACGGCGCGGACCGGTACGCCGAACCGTTTCACCACGCCCTCTTCATCGGGCGCCACGATAAACACGCTTTGCCAAACCAGCAGGATGAGTAGACCGGCAATAATAATATTCCAGCTGCCCCCAGCTGGGAGAAGGCTTTTCAACCCACCGGGTGGAAAGAGATCTTTCAGTTGCGACTGAGCCTGCTTGAGTGCCTCTTCAAGCGGGTCAGACTTCTTACCCCATGGATCTTTTGGGTCCCAGACCATAATAAATGACGTGTGAGTTGTATTGTTATTAATGACTGAAGATGAGGCGACACCTTAGCAGACTGAAGTGCTGGTGACAAGACTAAAAGGTCTGGAGGGCCGTGGAAAGCAGGAAATAGGCTGCGCCGGCCAAACAGGCGGCGGCGGGAATCGTCACAAGCCAGGCCAGCACGATATCTTGTACCGTGGTCCAGCGAAGAGAACCGGTCCCTCGTAGGAGTCCGATGCCGATGATCGCGGAGCTGCTGATATGCGTAGTTGAGACAGGCAAGCCGAACGTACCTGATAGCAGCACCAGTGACGACGTCGTCAGGTTGGCCGATAAACCTTCTGTATGGTTCATCTTCGTCACTCTCTCTGCAAGCACCTCCGTGACGCGCCGCCCTCCCCAGTAGCTGCCGATGCCCATGGCGATCGCCACCCCGGCAAATACGAGGATGTGCCAGGTAGGACTTGGCCATGTTGTCACGGTACTGCCAAGCAAGAGCATCGCGGCGATCTTGGGAGCATCGTTAGTGCCTCGCGCGAGCGAGGCGAGCCCGCTGGATAACCAGTGGAGAGAATCGAGGCCGATGACGGGGCCGGATAGTCCTGCTCGGTCGCATTGCGACGGGACGGCAGCGACCGGCATGCCGCTGCCTCCGGCTTGAAAGAGGGTGCGTGTGCAACCCTGTGGATCGATCGTCACGAGCGCTCGATGGCTTGGCATGATGCAGACACAAAGCCCCTCCCAGCGTTTGGCGATCACGGCTATGAGAGGATGAAACATCATGGAGAGACCGAAGGAAAGAAAGGGGCTCAGTAACAGCGGAAGCACGATTTTCTTGGAGACAGTCGACCAGATCAATCCGTCGATACCGAAGGCCAGCAATCCTCCTCCAACCAGCGAGCCGGTCAATGCATGGGTTGTCGAGACGGGCAGTCCGGCCTTGGACGCAAAGAGAACCCAAAGGATAGCCCCGCATAAAACCGCCGGGGCAAGCACGGAGGGAATCACGAGATCCGGCTCGATGAAGCCGGTACTGAAGGTTTTGACCATGGCGGAGGCGACAAAGGCCGAAGCGGCGGCACCGACCATCGTCCAGAATGTTCCCCAGGCGATCGCAGTCCCATAGTTGGCGATCCCGCTGCCCACCAGCGTCGCGATGGCCTTCGACACATCATTCGTTCCGTTGGCAAAGGCCAGGAGGAGGATCAGGAGATATATGAAGACGGTCAGGTCCATGGGTACCTGGTTACGAGGTGGCTCCACCACAAGACGAACCGGAACCGGCCGTGCAGCCGTAACAATGGTTCCCGGTGACGATCCGGCGATCGTGAAGCTGAGCCTGGTTGAAATCTCGAATGTGGGACGGCGCGCCATGGTCGACCGGAAGGTCGAGCATTTGGTTGAAGTCGCAATCGTACAACCGGCCATCCCAGCCAACCGAGAGAGTCGAGCGACACATCACGCCGCTGGCAGCAGCGGGGTTGAACGCGTTGGTGAGACGCGTCATATACTGGTCATAGTTACCGCTTTGGACGAGGAACTCCAGGAACCGGCTGATCGGCATGTTGGTGATCGTGTAGAGCCGGTTAAACTCAATGCCGTGACGGGCGCGAAGCTCTTTCTTGAACTGCGCTTCAATCGCCTCCTGTCTTGGGGGGAAAAAGGCTCCCACCGGATTGTAGACCAGATTCAAGGTGAGGCCGCTATCGGGGCGTCCATAGCCGAGTCGATTTAGGAGACGGAGCGCTTCTATCGATTTCTCAAAGATGCCGTCCCCGCGCTGGGCATCGGTTTGGCCGGCTCGGTAGGAGGGGAGCGAGGCGATGATTTCCACTCGATAACTTGCCAAGAATTCCGCGAGATCGGCCTGGGAAGGAAGCAGTAACACCGACAAATTACAGCGATCCATGATATGCCGGTCGAATCGCCGGGCTTGTTCGACCAGCCATCGAAAATTCGGATTAAGTTCCGGTGCGCCGCCGGTGATATCCACCGTGGGAATAGCGGTCCGGGCAAGTGCGGCAACGCACAGCTCCGCGGTTTCACGCGACATGATTTCGGTGCGGTCGGGACCCGCATCGACATGGCAATGGCGACAGGTTTGGTTACAGAGCTTGCCGAGATTGATCTGGAAGACCGTGATACCGTTCGCATGCAGGGGAGACAACCCGGCTTCAGCCAGTCGTGCCTCAAAGGGAAGACGGGGACCGCATTCGGTTAACAGCTTAAGCTGTTCGGACGGAGAGGCAAGCGGATTGCGTTGTCCCAGTAAGGTGAATGGCATCGAGATGGTCTCAGCGTCATCCGTTAGTCACGAGCCTTGGCTGTGGCGAGCACCGATTCAGGGAATCGCAGTTCGCAACAACCAAAGTCGAGGGCTTTGCCTTGCCGGCCGGCCAGTGCGCGCTGCATGACCGGGGTGATTCGATAGCACACTTGCTTCCCTTCACGAATCCCTTCCACCACACCGGAGTCCCGAAGAATACGCAGGTGATGGGATGCATGCGGTTGCGGACAGCCTAGTTCGCGTACGAGATCAGTGACACATTTGTCTTTCACCAGCAGTGACTCGAGAATGCGCAATCTTGTCTCATCGGCCAGGGCCTTCAGCACCGTGGCACATTGGCGTGGGCTCAGAACATCCGCTTCCAATGTAGATTTCATCAGCAGCAGGCTCCGTTCGGCGAGCAGGTCACAACTTCTCCACCCACGCGTTCCCCGGCTCGATTGAGAATGGCGAAATGTGGCCGATACCCTTGAGCTTCCAGCACAGCCACCGTCTTGGAACAGATCTCCAGTGGTTCCCCGCGTCGGTAGAGATGATGATCATCGTCGGCAGCTTCCATGAACGGGCCGGCGAGCAAGGCGTAGTGCCCTTGCCACGTACAGGGAGCCTGAGCCGGAAGCACGGCGGTCCAGCGTGGATCATTGTCGTCGAATTGGACCGGGTCGGTGGTCAGCAGGAAGTGTTCAGTGAACGGAGCAGAGCTCAGCAACAGCGCCTCGTCTGGCTTGATCAGTCTTGGAACACCACGCTCGTACACCGTGCCTTGTTCATCCGTCACTCGGCTGAAGGGTCCGCGAAGAGTGGCGTACCAGACCGAAGTGGTCGCCACTGCGGGGGGCAGCTTGTAGCCCGTTAGGGTCACGGAGAAGAAATGGATGCCATCGATCACTTGCCAGGGGGAAAATTTCACCAGATGAATCCCGAGAAACCCGGCTGTCGTCATGCCGGTCATGTAGTCGGTCAGCGTCAAGGCACCGGAGAGACAGTCTCCCCACTTCTGAGTATCGTGGACGAGGTATTGTGGAACGGTCTGATCCGCGACGATATCGGAGATGGTAAACCGTCCACCGGGCTTGGCGACCCGATACATTTCTCGAAATACCTTTCGTTTGTCCGGTGCCAGGTTGATCACGCAATTCGAGATGATCAGGTCGATGGTGTCGTTCTCCACGGGCATCGCATCCGCGAGACCCTTCCGGAACTCCACATTTGATGCAGAATAGCCGAGGTTCGTGGCTACGACCGACGCGTTCTTGCGGGCGATCTCCAACATCGTATCGGTCATGTCGAGGCCGATGACGCGTCCTGATGGGCCGACCAAGCGCGAAGCCTCAAAGCAATCGATCCCACCGCCTGAACCAATGTCTAGCACGGTTTCACCGGCTCGCACGGTCTGAAGCCCGGCCGGTGTACCGCAACCATACGAAATTTTAAGCACTTCTTCGGGAATAAAGGTCTTGAGATGCCCCATGTCGTAACTCGTGGGGCAACACATTTGTTCGCCGGTACTGGCGGCTTTAGCATAACGGTCGCTGACTTTTTGCGTAATTTCGTCCGTGGGCATAGCCGGCCTTCTCCTTCTGAATGACGTATGGAGCTATGTCTATGTATCAATCCTTCGGATCGGCGTCAATCGGGTATTCAGTCGAGTAAGGACCAGGGAGCCGTCACCTCTACAAAAAGCGTGAGGCGCTTCTGGAAGCCGGCTTGCAGTGGCGACTCACCTCGCTAGCCTCGTCCAGAAGAAGAACGGTATGGCATCTAGTCGTGTGAGCGACGAAATTCTTACAGCAAGTCCATCGAAAGAGCAGCGTCTTAGCGTCTTGTGGTCATTATTATGGGAACCGAGAGAGTTCTCTGGAGGGCGAGAATTCCCTGAGAGCTCCGGCCTGCAAGATCCACTGCGAAGGACTCACTCGGTTTCTTACCTCAAGAGCAGGTCAAGGCCCACCCCTGATTCTCCTGAGCTGCGTAAACAAGGAGCTGAAGGCGCTACGGAGCCTAACCCACGCCTGGCGCTTCACCGGATGGGGGGTGAGTTGAATGACGCTCCCGTTCTTAAGGGATTCGATCAAGGAAAGGTCAAAAAACTGTTTGCGGAGGTTTGACTGCAGCTCCGCAAATGAGTTTCCTTCAGCCCAGAAGTCAGGGTAGTTGCGTAGACAACCAAGCCATCGCTCCTCATCCTCCAAGAAGTGGTAGTCGACCTCTTGCATGGGAAACTCATCCGAACGGACAACCGTGAGGTCGTCATGCTCGTCTCTCTGGCGTTGTAAAGTCATACTAGATTCGAACACATGACTATCGTTCGGTCAAGGAATGGCAGGAAGCAAGCCCTATGGCTGACTCTAGACGGCTCTCAATACCGAGCGTGTGAAGAAACTAAGGGTTGGAGTGAGCGGAGTACTCAGCGATTGCTGATCATCGCGAAGATGAGCTGTTCGACCCGTGCCCGACGTTGGATGAAGGCGCGGGGCATAGGACGGGACGTGGGGCGGGACATCGTAGGGGTATGACTGTGGGATTGGTTCTCTTCTTCAGTCTGATACTGCTCTTGCTCCTGTTCTTGGCTGGATAGTTCCTGGTGTAGCTGCCAGAGTTTCACCTGAAGCTCTTCAAACGACTCCCCTTGGACTTCATACTCGGGATAGCCTTCCAGGTAGCCACGCCAGCCGTTGTCGTCTTGCCAGAGGATGTATTTGGAGGAGCGCATCAGAGAAAGTATAGCCGGAGTTTTCATATGCGCAAGTGAAGAGAGGAAACAACAACCATCAAAAGGTAACCGGAAAAATATTAAGAAAGCCAATGGGTTAAACTTGCGCAGTTCCTCCTCATTTTCCTTCATTTCGATAGATCT
This sequence comes from Nitrospira sp., assembly GCA_016715825.1. Taxonomy (NCBI): domain Bacteria; kingdom Pseudomonadati; phylum Nitrospirota; class Nitrospiria; order Nitrospirales; family Nitrospiraceae; genus Nitrospira; species Nitrospira sp. The sequence continues at coordinate 33,880 of JADJXO010000009.1, forward strand.
CAATCGCAGTGCAGCCCGTCTTCACGGAAGATAGTCATTACAATGGCTCACAAGTTGGCTATTTTCGGAATCAGTGGGCGAACTGGGTGTGAACTGGCCGAAATCGCGGGCATGAAAGGCTGGGAGGTGTGTAGATTTGTGCGCCCGACGAGTACGGGTGAAGGCGCCATCGTTCATGGCCGGATCGTGCGGGGCAACTTTGAAGACTTCGATCGGGTCGTTGAGACAGTTGCCGACAGCGTGGCCGTTTATTGCCTAATTGGGCCACGGCCTCCTTATACCGATGTATTCGGTGCGAAGGCGACGACCGCGATTATTGCGACGATGAAGCAAACAGGGTGCAATCGGTTAGTCTGCCAAACAGGTGCGATGATCGGACCTGCGCCAAACCGATCGCACCCGATGGAGTGGATGGCTCGGAGATTTGCGAGATGGCACCCTCAGGCCATTCGAGATCGGGAAGAACAGGAACAATTTGTCGGGACGAGTGGGTTGGACTGGACGATCGTGAAGCCGCCACGATTGACTGATTCGGTACCGCGAGGGCAACCCCAGGCCAGTGCCTCTCTTCGGATCGGCCTCCTATCTAAGATCAGCCGCGCCGATCTTGCGGCGTTCATTCTCAGGGAGATACACATCGGACATTTTTATGCGACAACGAATCTTTGTGAAGGGCGAACGCCTCACATGATTCCCAAGCACAAGGGCATGTCGTTGCGCTCCCGCAACGACGTTCCGATGAGCGGGCTGTCAATTTGTCGCGAAAGAGTCGACAGGAACGACTTTCGTCGCTACATTTCGAAAGAGGCGTGCTGAACTTTCCAATGGGATACTTCAATCGACCGAAGGGAGGAGGCGAATGATGATGCCAACCCAGACACCGACGGATGAACAGTTAAAGGATCAAGCGATCAGACAAGCGCTTTCAGGCGATGCGATCGGCGCTCGAGAAACCATCAGCGGAGTGGTCGACAGGCGATATCTCCGGGATGCCTGGCAAATGATGCTCTTCATCGAATCCGAACGAGGGAATGTCCAGGCTGTGAAAGATACGATTGTCTCGTGCCCGGATCGTTCATTGTTGGCAAGTCACTTCTATCTGGAGCTTCCACAAGTGTTCGTCAAGGCCGGCGATCGGTCTGGGGCCATCGAGATCGCCAAGGCAATGGGCGAGGCCGGCACCTTACCGCTCATCGGTGTTGCCGCCCATCTTGCGCAGGACGGGGATGTCGCAGGAGTGCGGGAAGCACTTTCCAATCTTGAGGATGAAGACTTGCGAACCATGATTCTGCGCAAGGTGAGTAGCCTCCAGCCGAAGGCTGAGCAAATCAACACCCGAAATCTGCGTGCAGATCAGGCCGCTCGTTCAGGATCCCTGGCGGCGTGATCACTTCTAGAACGAGTCGTCGCAGTTCCAACCGCTGCTGATTTCCGGTCACTCGCGAGGGCGCTCGATGCTGGTCAACGGATGTCCGTCGCCGTGCATGGATCGAGTGCTGCTCGCGCGTCCCGGGTGGCTCGACTTGCTCGTGGCCGCTCGTCTATACTTCGAGCGCGTCGATGTGTGTACCATTCCATCCTTTTAGTTCAGCTTCCCCGTGGAACCTCTGACTCGACAGCTTAAGGAACAGTTCGGCTTTGCGACGTTTCGTCCGGGCCAGGAGGAGGTCATCCGCGTCGTGTTGGCCGGGCGCGATGCCTTGGCCGTCATGCCGACGGGACAGGGAAAATCCTTGTGCTACCAACTCCCGGCGACTCTCTTGCCAGGGCTGACCCTGGTGATTTCCCCGCTCATCGCGCTGATGCAAGATCAAGTGACGGCCATGCGGCAGCGGAAGATTGCAGTGGCGGCCTTTCACTCCGGCCTCACGGCCTTAGAGAAGAACCGTGTATTGCAGGACCTCCATCACCGACGAGTCCAGTTGCTGTATCTGGCACCGGAACGAATGCAGCATGAAGGGTTTCTCCAACTGTTGCGCTCACTCTGGGTTTCGCTGCTGGTCGTGGACGAAGCGCACTGTATTTCGCAGTGGGGGCATGATTTCAGACCAGACTTTCTCAAGATCGGTCGCCTTCGCCGAGAACTCACCGGCCCGCCCTGTCTAGCCTTGACGGCCACGGCTACCGCTCGTGTGCAACGCGATATCTGCCAACGGCTTTCGCTTCGCGAACCGTTCCAACTAGTTGCCGGATTTCGTCGAGAGAACCTCGCTTTTTCTGTTCATCTTTGCCAGCTTCGCCAAGATAAGCTGGCCATGCTGGGGCGTCTGGTGTGCGAGGTGGAAAAGGGTACGATCCTTGTCTATTGCGCGACTCGTCGAGCCGTGGAGGAGGTGGCTGCCTGGTTGGAACAATCTCACACGGCCGTTGACTATTACCATGCCGGTCTCTCGGATGAGGAACGTCGACTTGTGCACGACAGTTTTCGGCGGGGTGCTCTGAGAATTCTAGTTGCCACGAATGCATTCGGTATGGGCATCGACAAGCCAGATGTCCGCCTAGTCGTCCATTTCGACGTACCGGGAAGTCTCGAGGCTTACTACCAGGAAGCCGGCCGCGCCGGCCGCGATGGGCGGCGGGCCGCCTGTGTCCTCCTGTTCCATGAGCGTGATGTGGCCACGCAGGACTACTTCATCGAGCAGGCTTCAAAAGATTCCGAGGGCGTTGATCGCGCTGGACGAATGAGGACGCTCTTACAGGAAATGTTGGGGTATGTCTCGACGTCGAGGTGTCGTCAGCTCGCCATCCTTGAATACTTCAGCGACGAAGCCGAGCAGGCCTTGGGTCCATGTGGCCTGTGCGATCGCTGTATTGCGCCTGTTCGGCAGGTGGATCGGACGGCCTCTCTGGAGACAACCGGCTCCGCACGGGAGATTTTGGAAACGGTCTCTTGGTGTGGAGGAAGGTTCGGCCTGAATCGAATCGTCGACATCCTTCGTGGCAGTCGCTCGAAAGCGCTACTGGCTTGTGGGGCCGACACCTGTCCGACCTATGGAATCTGTCGTGCGCAGACGAAGCCGTCGGTTACCGCCCGAGTGAAAAGCCTCATCAACTCAGGGCATCTTCAGGTTGAAGGCATGGAATATCCCACGCTCGATGTGACACATAAGGGACGGGAGGTTCTGCAAGGGATCAGCGAGACGGCATTGGAACAGGTCGAAGACCAACAGCTGGCTGGATCGGTACAAAGGCCTCGACGTGCACCTGTCGCTGCCGCTGAGGTTTTGTGGCCGGATCGACAGCTGGTTGAACGGCTCAGACAGCTCCGCTCAGAACTGGCCGAGGAAGAGGGTGTCGCACCCTTCCTTATTTTCCATGACAAGACGTTGAAGGCGATTGCCGGTTTCAAACCAGAGACGACCGCGGCGCTGCTCGAGATTCCAGGCATCGGCGAGATGAAAGCTGAACGGTATGGTCGGCGAGTGTTGGCTGTGGTCAATGGGGAGCGGTAGGCTGGTAAAAGGATGGACCAGTGTAGACCTGTGCTCGCTTGAGCAGGTAGGGAGGCAGGGGGAGAATCCCTACCTCCCTAAGAGACCGGCAACCGTGGGCAGTCCTAGTCTCTCTCGTCCCGATCGTCGTGGTCGTCCTCCCTGTCATCATGGTCACGTTTGCTGTCGTCCAGTGGCGTCCCAGCTGTGCCATGGAAGTAGGTGAGGGCCTTCCGCCAGGCCTGCTTCCCGATCTTCTTCCCCATTTTGCGGGCCTGCAGATCGCCGTCCACAAAATGGATACCACCGTACCGCCGAGAAATGCCTGCCTCATCGGCCGCGTCACTGAATGTTCTCCAGCGTAAGGTCAGATCGGAGGCTGGCACGAGCCCGGGCTCCACGACCGATTGCCCCGCTGGGATGGTGACCGAGTGCCCGAAGCGATCACTTCCCGTGAAGAGCTTGAGAACTCGCGCTGCGGAGGCGCTAAAAATGCTATGGCCAGACACGTATTCTGCGAACGGAGGAGTCACGATCGTCGAAGCTTGATACGGTTGCCAATGTGCTCCATCAATCAAGCGGGTGCCGAGCCCTGGGCCGGCCCAGGCTCGTACTGGTTGTCCAGTAAACAGAAAGTGAATGGCGCTTACCGGACGAACATAGTCATAGAATCGCTTGAAATGCCACGAGGAGACACTCGCGTCTAATACCGCGTTGGTCATGGCAAAGAACATCTTCGCGTCCTCGTCGAGCGAGTGATGGTCACGCCCGGAGATAAACTCCGCAAAGAGGGCCCAGTGGCCAGGTGGCAATTCGGAGTTCGGGCCATCAGCCCAATATTCTGCGATGACCTTCTGCCGATCCGTGAGGGTGGCGCTGTAGTTCAACACTTGCTGGGCCTGCTTCAGGTACTGCCAGGCATCCTGAGGATAGAAATTTGGATCTTTGGGAGCAAACTGATCCGGACGTTTGAGCGCAAACGGGATCACGTTGGTCCAGTGGGGGGCGATGAACTTTTGGATGACGAACCCGCCGTGCCCGTCGCTGACGCTGAGAGGCTGCCAGCGGTTGGGATCATTGAGGTGATTGGGATCGTTCACTGGGAGATAGTTGGTGTAATCGGAATAGGCCCCTGGATGAAGATCGCCCACTTGATTGGAGCCATCGTGGTGCCGATAGTCCAAGACCGCCTGGCACGCCACGTTCCCAGCGCCCGACGGTGTGCTGGGATCGGTCGAGGTATCCGTGGGGTCGTATCCCAATTGCGTCATCACAGCATTGAACTTTGGCACCTCGGTTGGGAAAAGATCCCCTAGGGCCCGATAGGCTGCGAAGCTCATGGCCTTCTTCTTGTTGGGCATGGTGTGTTCAGCGACCGGACGTCGCAAGGTTCCGCCAAGCCGGGTCCCTACTGCGACTCTGTCATAAGCAGCCCAGGTGTCATACATACAGGTATGGGTGATAGCGAGCATGCGGGCGACTATCGGAGGACCGGGATGCGTGTCGCGAATGGCTTGAAGGGCCGCCTTATTCCACGTCACGACCACGGTTTCTTCGGTGTGAGCCTGAGCTGGGGGGGACAGGCTCACCGTTAAGAGGCAAAGCCCGGTGAGAGCGGTGAATAAGCGATACCGACGATTCTCCATAATGGATTCCTCCAAAAGAGTGAGAAGCCAATGGCTTCGTTGCTACCCTGAACCAACGTCGATATGGGTAAGGCACATGTCGTGCCGGAGCGCTACTTGTGATTGATAGCTGCGCGTATACACAAATATCAGTATTTACGTTTGTCTAGCGAGCTGAGCCACCCGAGAGAGGGTATGAGGACATGACGATCGAAAGACAATTAGATACACGGTGAATCTGTTTTGATACAGGAGGGGGAGATCCTAGAGGTTCTGAAGATGGCCGTTCGTCGGCAAGCTCGTGCTATGACGATATCTCGACGGGCATATGCGAGTGTAGATGGCAGAACGCCTCAGCAACAAGTCAGATTCTGAGCCAGTTTCAGAGCACGCACTGGATCGAGGATAGCAAAGATCAAGTGTTCTGCAACCCGGCGCTGTAATCGCAGGACACCTCTGGTGTTCACCCTTCGAGAGAGGATGACGCGAGCCAAATCAGAGCCTCGACCTCTCGGATCTCGATGGGGTGAGGATCTCTCTCAGGACGAACATAAACCACGGGCTTTGAGCACCTCGACGAGGTTCCTCGACTACGCGGCCACTGGCGGTCGCATCGGGACTCGGTCAAACCGAGAGGTATTCCGTCGAGCGTTCCTCGTGTGTTGAACCATCCGATGATGATGGATCAAGGGATCTTCGATGTTGCCGCATGCCACGCATCGCAGACCGCTCATCCACATCGGCACATAGCTCTCCTGCATATCAAGTAAATGATCCGCAACCATAAGCCCACTACATCGTGCGCATTTCATCTCAGGCCCTCCTTTGTTTTCAGACGTGCAGCTCTGCTCGTCTTCATGGTTTACTCGTTTCCATACGCAATGATGATGCCAAGAAGGGTTCTAGTCCGTTACGGCGGCGAAGATGCTTGAGAGACGTGCAACTGAGGGGGCTTCCGCATATCCGATCATCGGCTATGGTGGCATGGAGTTAGTGCCGAACGTATCTAGAGTGATACGCCCAAAGAGACAAAATGATACAGAGCTAAGTATAGTGAACCCCACCCTTGCATGACGTGGCAGGAAAGATCCCGAACATGTCATTGACGGAATTGTTCCGGGTCCCGATAATGCCCAGCCGGAATCCGTGGTCCAGTGGAGGGGAACATCCAGTTCGGCGAACGGGCCAGCCCCAAGATGCTAATGACCATCGAGTTAACCATCCGACCCAGCTAGCTGCCAAGGTGCTCCTGGTTCAGGCCTGTGAAGAACATGATCCCGACCACAAGTTTATCTTGCGGTATGAACGGGAGCCTCCTCGCCAGGGGGAGGATCTACGAGACTATGCCTCCGCAGAAGATTCCGCGCGTGCCGGGGAGGCTCGGGTTATTGAGCGGGCTGAACGAATCTCCGAGCGATTGATGCAGAAACATCCCGCACTGACCTCGGCGTTTGCAGTACTACGGATCAAGACGCCGCTCACGCTGCTGATCGGCTGTGCCGTGGTGGGAGGCTTTCTCGCCGATCCTATCGGACCAGCCGGGCACATCAATCTTCTGAACTTCCCCCTCCTCACTCTCCTTCTTTGGAATACGGTTGCCTATGTCGGGTTACTCTACAACAGGATCCTGCCCCGATCGTCGCGGGATCGGTCGCAACCGGGGTTGCCTGGTTTCGTGGAATGGTTCTTGGGTCTTGATATGAAGAGGCGGCTTCACAGACTTCGCTCCGACCGCACCCAGGGTCCTGAAGAAGCGCAATGGATCGCCGCATCGCTTGCGTCCTACGCGGGACGCTTCCTCCACAGCGTTCAAGATCTGTTGAGTACCCATGCGCGCAGCCTGCTTCATGTGGCCGCGGCCGCGTTGGCAATCGGGGTGATCGCCGGACTCTATCTGCGTGGATTTAGCTTTCTGTACAAAGCCGGATGGGATAGTACCTTCATGGAGGCTGAGGGGGTCTACAGCTTTCTCTCCATCCTGTTCGCACCCGCCAGCTGGCTCTTGGCAACTCCGGTCCCTGGCGTAGAGACCATCGCCGATCTCCGCGGCTCAGCCAAGGCCAACGCAGCAGTTTGGATCCATTTCTGGGCAGTGACGACGGGGTTGTTTATTGTTGTGCCCCGAATGGTGCTTGCCGCAGCCGCATGGATGCGCAAGACTCGCCTGGCCGATGCGATGCACCTACCGAGTGACGAACCGTATTTCCGGCGTCTGCTGAATCCCTATCGTGGAAAGGGGTTGCACGTGGAGGTGCTGGCCTATAGTCATCGCGTGAAGGAGGCGGATGATCGGCTCATGGTGTTTCTCAGTGACGCCTTCGGTGTGCTGGCGGATATTCATGTCGAGGCCTCGGTTCAGTATGGCGAACGTCCCCCACACTGTTCTGTCGATTCCGATCGAGGCCTGTGCGTCGTGGTCCTGTTCAATGTGGCTCAGGCCCCTGAAGAAACGCACAGCGAATTTTTGGAAGAATTGAAAGCCACGATTCAAAAGAGAGGCCGACCGAATATGCTGTTGGTCCTACTGGATTGCGGAGCGTATTCACAAATCGACCATGAGAAACGTCTGAAGGAACGGTGTCAGGCCTGGGCCACGCTCACAAAGGAGTGTGGCGTGAAAGCCCTGATATACCAGGACCCCTCCGGATCGCCGGACAGAGAGCTCCAAGCCGTATCTAACTGTTTGTGGCCGGGTGATTTTCGAGGGAGACCGTGAGCACCAAGAAGTCGCAGATCGCCCTGTCTCTGATTTCCCATACGAATATTGGGAAGACTACGTTAGCCAGAACCCTGCTCCGAAAAGAGGTTGGTCTGGTCGCCGATCGAGCGCACGTGACAATCGAGAACCAAAAATACACCATCCTCGAAACGGAGGCGGGGGAATCTCTGCAGCTCTGGGATACCCCTGGCTTTCCCAACTGTCAGAAGATTCTCTCACGGGTGCAGGGAGCCAAGAACCCCATCCTTCGAATCTTGACGGATGTATGGGACCGATTTCGTGATCGGCCATCCTGGTGTGCGCAACAGGCGGTGTTGAACGTTCAGCAAGAAGCGGACGTTGTGCTCTATTTGGTGAATGCGACAGAGGAACCGACCATGGCTGGTTATATCAAGTCGGAACTGCAACTACTCGAATGGATCGGCAAGCCCGTCGTCGTGCTGTTGAACCAAACCGGCCCACCAAAAGACCGTGAAGATCAAGAACGTCTGGAACGACCTTGGAAGGATTACTTTGTTCGGTGTGGCTTCGTCAGGGGCGTGCACAGCCTTGATGCGTTCAGCCGTTGTTGGGTTCAGGAAGGGATTCTCTTTGAAACAATTCGGTCGGCCCTTCTTCCGGACGACGGCCAGCTCATGAGTCGACTGTTTGCCGTCTGGCAGAAAGCGAACCTGGCTGTGTTTCATACGGCTATGGAGCAGTGGGCGATGCTGGTGGCCCGAGCGGCTAGCGCTCGGGTGATGACCAAGGGTGATGGTTCGTCGATGGAAATCCAGAAGCAACAGGCTGTCGATGGGCTCTTGAGAAATTTGGTGAATGAGGTCGGGGCGACGACCAAAGCAGTTATTGCGTTGCATGGTCTTGAGGGTGATGCAATCGGTGTGATCCAGGCCAGAATGGAACATGTCGAAGTACAACGAGGTGCGCAGGGGATGGGGGAAGCGACCCTCAGCGGAACCGCGATCGGCGGGATCGGTGGAGCCTTGACGAGTGGGGCCTATGCCGGGCTCCATCTGGATGCGGCGACGGGTGGGGTCAGCATGGGTCTGTTCACCGTTGCCGGGGCGGTCGTCGGTGGTGTCCTCGGCTTTCTTGGAGGTGAGGCCTGGGCGGAACGGAAGGTCACTCACACCCAAGCCCTGGTGATCTGGTCGGATGACTATCTTGACGTCCTGGCCCAAGACGTGATCATCCGGTATCTCGCGATTGCCCATTTCGGCCGAGGCCAGGGACAGTATGTTGCGGATCCGGAAGATCCCAGGTTCTGGGTCGAGAAGGTGAAGGACTCAGTCTCCAAGCACCGCCCTACATTGCATCAGCAATGGGCCCGCCTGCGTGGACAAGACGGCATTCTCCAACCAGAGGAGAATGTAAAACCACTCACGACACTGCTGACCTCAATCACACTTGAACTGCTCTGGAACGTCTATCCTGCCTCCAAGCGATTTCTAGACCGCATTTGATCAGAACAAGGGCCTGCTTGAAGTACGTGGCTTGACGGTGTCCGGCGAAACCGGCATGCTCCGCTCCATTTTTTAATGGACAGAAGGATGGCCTGGAAGTCGACTCTCCTTCTGCACGTACGCGTCTAAGCCTACGCGTCTTCTTTGAGAGGGAACCAACACTGATGCCTACCAGTTGCCGAGTTTCGATGGGTCTTTGTCTTACTTTTGTTTTGGGTTGGACGTCTGTCTACGCAGCCCCACAGAATCTGTGCACACTATTTACGGCCAGTGAAGTTCAGACCTTGCTGGGAACCGCCGTTGAGTCGGGAGAAACAGCGGCGATGGGAACGGGTTGTCAGTGGTTCGGGAAGGACGAAGAGTCGTTTGCAATCATTCAAGCCGTCGGTCCTGACTTCCGGCTCGATCCGCAGCAGGCTCCAGGCTATGAACTGATTCCGAACCTTGGGCAGCGGGCATACTCTCACCCCGACGTGGAGGGAGGGTGGCGCGCCATGGCCTTGACGCCTGATGCAGCGATCGTTGTGGTCATGATCGGGGAAACCGCTACGCGCAGTAATACCATCTCCCTAATCCGTCAGGTGCAAGAGCGATGTGCAAAGGGGAAATGAGCGGATAGGTCCTCGGTTGACAATCCATTGATTCACGTCTGAGAATCCTTGTCGATATGTCTGCCAAGGAAATCCCGATTGTTACCCAGTCGACTGTAGCTTCCGTTCAAGAAGACGACGAACCCACGTTTCCGCCATATAAGGGGCCGGTCTTCTTATCCTATGGGTTCCGACCGTTCTTTTTCGGTGCGGCCCTATTCACGGGTTTCGCTGTTCTCGCGTGGGTCGCCCTCTTCATAGGCAGAGTGTCGGTGGACTTTCTCTATTCTCCACGCGAATGGCACGTCCATGAAATGCTGTTTGGATACTTGCCCGCCTTGATCGCTGGGTTCTTGTTGACCGCCATGCCCAATTGGACGGACCGGATGCCCTTGAGAGGAACGCCACTGTTGTTATTGTTTCTGCTGTGGCTCGGAGGGCGGCTTCTCATGGCGTTCCCATTGGCGGGGGCAGCAACAGTCGCCGTTATCGATGGGGCCTTCTTGGTGATCCTGGCAGTCTATGTATGGCGCGAAATTGCTGCGGCAAGCAGTTGGGATCGAACACCGATCGGAGTCTTAGTCAGCTTGTACGCCTGTGCCAATATCCTCTTTCATCTCTCAGCGTTGCGCGGGTCGCCCACAGACTCTCCTGAACGCTTCGCGTTGTCGGTCATGACGCTGATGTTGACAATCATCGGTGGGCGGCTTGCCCCTACCTTTGCTCGAGAGTACCTGGAAGATCGGAACGTCTCCCCGTTACCCATCGTCTTTTCTCGAGTCGATGCGGTTGCGATTGTGTTGGTATTGCTGGGTGTTGCGGCCTGGAATCTCCAGCCAGAGAGTCTCTGGACTGGAATCCTACTGATCGTGGGTGGGATTGCAAGTCTCATCCGATGGCTACGCTGGAGAGGGTGGAGAACTTGGCAGGAACCATTGGTGTTGATCCTCCACATCGGCTACGCTTGGATCGGCTTGTTCCTCGTCGCCCTTGGCGCATCGATTCTCGGGGTCGGATTTACCACCGAAAATGCCATTCATCTCCTGACCACCGGCGCGATGGGCACGATGACGTTGGCGGTGATGACTCGCGCGAGCCTGGGCCATACCGGACGGCCACGCCACGCCGATCGGCTGACCGTGGTGATTTACCTATTGATTAACTTTGGGGCCCTCTTGCGAATCTTTGCGCCGAGTGCCGATGTGCCCACGACCCTGACCCATACGATGCTTGGGTTGTCCGCTTTCAGTTGGAGCGGGGCGTATTTGCTCTTCGCATTCCACTATGGGCCATACCTTGTCGGCCCGAGCCTGGATGAGTAGAGGATGTAAGGAGAAAAAGGATTGGAGTGCTTGGTAACTGGCGGCCATTGATCCGTGCGGGAGGATGCCCATCTGATAAGCTAGTAGCAGTGAACGAAGCATCAATGTCCAAGTCGGTAGCGTGTGTCTGGAGTTAAGGCCTGTAAGGGCGGTTATCAAAGAGACGCAAATGCTATGGGGCCCAAAAGCTGGACGCGCTTAGTCGGAGTGTTGATTGTTGCTGTAGGGTTCATGTGCTTCCCAGTGGGATGGGGAGTCAGCCCTAAGCGGGATTTGAGCTTCTTTAACAACCTGGCGGACCTCGGTGGTTTTGTAAAGTGGGGTATGGCGATCAGTGGAGCAGGTATTGTCATATTGGTCATCTCAATGTTTGTTCCTCCTGGTGAAGAGGAATAGTGTGTATAGTGTGATAGATCATTATGTGGACTCTTGAAGCCATGGAGTGTTTTAATAAAACGTTATTTCTTCCTAAATCTATTTGGAGAAAGGGGGGCGACCGGTTTCGACGGGGATACTGAGGTCACTGTCGCATGTCGAGCTCTCGGGAACTCGTAAAAGTCCGAGAAAACGCAACTGCCAATCAAGAACTGGCACTCGCAGCCTAATTTAGGCTGAGACGTCGTTCCATCTGAGGCCCGCGGGGGTGGAATGGCGTGATGCAGCGGGCTGGTCCAAAGTCGGTGCTCAGCGGCTGCGGACGAGAACTTTCTGGGCTAGTGGCTGTTCTAAGCCTGCCGATGGGCGTGGATGGCTGCGAAACTTAAATTGTCGGCTACACATGTAGACACAGTGCACTGACGATCTTCGGACAGGGGTTCAACTCCCCTCGCCTCCACCAAACCAACCTTCGGTTGACCCGCGGGCTCTTTTTCGTCTTATCGAATTGGTGCCCGCGGATAAAAACCTTGAGTGTTCTGCTTCTTTCTCAATTCGCTTGCCCCGGCGCCTTACGCTTGTTCCGGTTAACAATCGGCCAAATGTCCCGGTTGCCGTGAAGCGGTAGCCGGGCCTGTGGTCTTCCTCAATGGGTTCACAGAGGATGTGTCCATCCAGCAACGTCCTCAGCATCTGAGGAGCCAAAGGCACGTGCCGCCCCAGTAATGCAGGGTGATTGCCTAAGGCACCTCGTAGTTGTTTGGTAATCCGTCGTTCATCCAAAGATAAGGTAGTGGTCAGGGCTTGAAGCTGCGCGAGTTCGGCGACTAGGCTTTCCTTTCGCACTTCTTCCTGATAAAGGGACTGGACGACGGTAGGTGTCCCGTGACCGCTCGCGATGAGATCCGCAAGGTGTTGGAGGCGCGTTTCGAGGAGAGACAGTTCTCGAGTGACGGCCGAACGCCGGTCAGGAGAGTGAGCCTGCTGTGCCCGCAACTTCTCCAATGCTCGTGTGATTGACGCTGAAACGACTCGTCCGTCGATGGCCTCATTCATAGCGGTCAGGACGGCCGAATCAAGAAGGTCTTGTTTAATGGAGACTGCATTCCGACAGATTGACGTTCCACGCTTGTGAAAATAGGAACATCGATAGACCGTCTGCCCGGACTTCCCATCACGGCCTTTACTGATAGCCACAATGGAGCCTCCGCACCTGCCACATTTGGCGATACTACTCAGGAGATACGCGCTGCGCTGGTTCTCACCTGTAGGGCGCGACACAAACCTTCCCTGACCTTCTCGCTTATACGCCGCAGCGTTTCGCTGTCGCAGCGCTTCAACCTGTGTCCATAAGGCATCTGACACAATGCGTAATTCTGGAGCCTCGAGGCGAAGCCAGTCGGACTTCGGCCGTTTCCGCTGTTTCTTGGTACCGTCTCGCTGAATAGTCTGCGTTCGATTCCACCACACAATGCCCCGATAGAGATCTCGCCGAAGGATCTCCCGGATGGCCGTCGGACACCAACCGAGAGGCCCACCCATTGGCGGAGAGACCTTCGTTTGATTGAGGGTCTTCGCTATAGCCGCCAGGCCACAACCTGTCGCATAGTGCTCAAAAATCTGCGCTACGATTCTTGATTGCTCGGGATTAATCTTCCTCACGACATGTTGACGCCTGAGTGTCCCATCTGAGTTCCGATCGGTGCCATAAACTGGCTGATTATCGTATCCGTAAATTTTGTTTCCGGTCACGTAGAGACTCTTGGCCTTACGCATCATCGCATCATGGGTCCGTTGGCTCGCCTTTTCGCGGTCAAACTCTGACGCAAAATTGGTAAGAGCGAGCATCATCTTATCCGTGGCACTGTCGAGTGTCCGTTCCTGGTTCGTGAGATAGAAGAAAACCCGAACGCCGGCATCGACAATCTGTTTGAACGCATACCCGACTTGAATGGCCTCACGACCCAGCCGCGATTCTTCCGACATCACAAGGACCTGGAACGGAGGGCGGGGTTTCAGCGCATTCATCAGTCGTAAAAATCCTGGGCGTTTCACGAACTCGGCGCCACTAACCCCGTCATCCATGTAGATGTGTTCGTCGGAAACCGTCCAGCCCTTAGACTCGGCGTAGGCTCTTGCGTTCTCAATCTGTCGCGTCACGGAGCGAGCTTCCGCTGCCACGCCCGTTTGTTCGGTAGATTTCCTCGCGTATACCGCAGCACGCATATTAAACTCCTTCGCCATCTTGAGGGACTGAAGGATGCCGTTGCTTCTCGGACAATGTCAAGCGAGGAGAGAAAGCTATGGCATGAGTCGACTGGTATTCCGCAACGAGGATCTCGGCCAGTATATCGACCACGGTATCAAAGACATGTGGCGGCCAGGCATCCGAGGTATGCCCTCGGTGGCTGGACTCCTGCCGCATAGCGGCATCGCGAGTGCGTGATGAAGCAGTTATCTTAGAGAGCATGATCACTCATGGAATTGATCCTCGAACCGTGCGAAGCGACCAACAAATTTGAATTGCCGATCACCGATCGGCCCGTTCCGTCGCTTGCGAGCCAGCATCTCGGCTATGCCCGTCTCATCGGTATTTGGGTCATACACAAAGCGTCTAGTCCGTGGCACTTATGAGAGGGTTCAATATTTATGACCATACCGAAAAGGTAGGGGGGCCGCACAAAGGCGAAGTGTCGGACGAGTTTCTTTTCGGGTGTCGTTAGCCTAGGCTGGGCGAGGAGCTTTGGCAGCCACACAGTTGAGGCACCGCGTCCGGAGACGCCGTGCCAGGTGGACTCAGGCACCGTCGTGTCGCGCGAGGCGTTTCGACCGTGCCAAGAGAACAGCCGTCGCCCATGAAGGAGTGTGGCACGCCCGAGGCAACCGTGCCACCGCGGATGGTGTCACGCCTGCAGTCGTGCGCGGCCACAGATTCAGAAGAGCTGTTGCGCCCCGCGTGGGTGAGGGGCGCAACACGATGTTGAGAAGAGGTTGGTGTGTGAGTCCGGTTTCTGTGGCCGTTTAGGATCGGTCCAGCTCTTCAGCGAGGAGTGCGGAGGTGGCAGGAAGGCTGGGGATGCATATCGTTTTGTCAGCAGTGAGAATGCGTCGCCGGGAGGGTGTGTATCTTCTCTACAACCGCCTGGTCACGAAAGGGTGGTAGTCTCTAACCGCTGTCACAGATACGTAGTTGATCTGTAACGTTGAATAGTATCGAAGAGGTAGAACGCCTTCACGATCCCTTCCTTGACGAGTTATAACATAAGTGTTATAGTTCATCCACATGGCCTGGACAGTAATCTACTATGAGACGGCACAGGGAGATAAGCCGATTGAGGCATTTCTCGACGCCTTGTCCCATGGGGCGCGAGCCAAATGTCTGGCCTATATCAGTCGGCTGGAAATTGATGGCACCCGTCTTCCAGCCTCGATTGCGGCCCATGTACGAGGAAAGATCTGGGAGTTGCGTCCGGAATGGTCGGGAACGGAGTACCGGTTCTTTTATGCCGCACTCGTGGGGCAGCGGTTCGTCATCCTGCATGCGATCCAGAAGAAACGGCAGAAACTGCGAGAGCGAGACATCGCCCTCGCAGAGCAACGATACGAGGAGGTCAAGCGAAGGAGTCACGATGAAAACGCATAAACAGTACATCAATGAACAGATCAAGAAGGAGCCAAAGTTCGCTGAGGCTCTTGCGAAGGCAGAGCAGGAAGTGGGGATTGCTGTGGAGTTGGCGAGGCTGCGGGAACGACGTGGGTTCAGTCAGACCGAGCTCGCGAAACTCACCGGCATGAAACAGCCGCAGATTGCTCGCTTGGAAAGCGGGGCGCATTTCCCGGCGTTTCCAACCCTGCAAAAGCTTCTTGGTGTGCTCGGTGGCAAATTGGAACTAACAGCGGACGCCTGCCATCTCGTTCCAACACGACCGAAGGTCGCCGGTGCGCGGCGGTAGTGCGTCTTCAGCATCCAGCGTGCAGAGAAACATCAACGTCGAGTGGAGAAAGACCATGAGACACCGCGCCGCGATCCGACACAAACATCTCCGGCTCGGTCACGCGAAGCTCACGCGCGCGAAGACCGTGCTCGGTGCCAAAACTGAGACCGATGCCATCGAACGCGCCCTCGCGCTTGTGGTGGGGGAGTACACGCTCGACCAACCGTTGAAGCGAGCGAAGGGACGCATGCATCTTTGGAAAGTCTTTCGCTGAGACGCAGCGCCTCATTCTTGACACCAACCTCTACGTCAACTGGTAAAGAACTGGCCCGTACGCCGTTCGAGATCGGACCCGTCTGCACGACCTGTTCAGAACCTTTCGGAAACTTAGTCGGCAGCTCGTCCCGTCTGCCGTTCGGTATTCCCCTGCACTCAGTGACCATCCTGGATAGGTACGTCGCTTTCTAGCCGACATCCGCATCAAGCTCAAGACCATTTCGAAGCTGACTCGTTGATCATCCTTCACCTCGACAAGCAGGCGAACTGATGTCGATATGTGAGCACAGGACTTTCTCGCCTCGTCCGTTGAAGCTGCTCTGCCATGCCGTGCTGTTGATGTGCGAGAGCCAGCTTGTGGTTTCGGGTCCGGTGCCTGTGCGCATCCGACCGCCGTCCTGGCTTTCCGCCATCGGGCTGCGTCGATCATGCCCGCGTGCCGCCTCTGAGGCGGTTTCTTTCCGCGGTCATTCCTCCGCATCGCGCCCGCCGGCCCGCCAGGGTGCGACGGCCTCTCTCTCCTTTGTCGTCGCTGTGTGGCCTCCCTCTCCTCGTGAGAGGCCAACACATCAACTCTAACTTAAAGGAGACAACACTATGGCACCTCAAGACAAGAAACCTCAGCCGGTCACGACGCTTCGATGCAGCCGCATCACAGCGAGCATCTGGAGGAACGAAGGCGTGAACGGTTCGTTCTACAACGTGACTATGGCTCGCTCATACAAGAGCCAGGATGGAGTGTGGAAGAATTCCGAATCCTTCGGCCTGGCGGACCTGGACGCGCTTGTCGCAGTCACCCAACAGGCGAAACTCTGGGTCACGGAGCGGTCGGGTCGCTGATCGCAGTGTGGAAGCCTCCAGCCCTCGGGTCGGGGGCTTCCTGCATCCAATAGAAAGGAAGTACGACGATGAAGCGCTATCATAAATTTGCGACGCATCTCGATCAACTGCTTGGCGGCGATAGCACTAGGGCGTCGATTCCAGAATCTGAATCGTCATCGCCTGGATGCGCACGAGACGGGGAGCCTCACTCTTCAGCACCTGGACGAGCCCCGTGATGCGGACATGATCGCCATTGTGCGGCAGTACTTCCACCACGTCTGGGTGACAGGTTCCCAATACTTCAACGGGGATAATTCCCGTCTCATCTTCGAGTAGGAAGGCGGCTCGACCATAGAGCAGACATTTTGCGGGAGTCGATCGACCATTCGTGCGATCAAATGGGGAGAACATCTGGAGGTCCTGTATCACCCCCTCGACGGTCACGGCATGTTGTTGGTAGGAGAGGGCTTGTGGTGAGAACAAGGTCTGAATCGAAACACGCTCTGGGTCACCGGCACTGACGCTGCTGACACCCAGGAAGAAACTCAGCGTGAGCAGTCTGCTGATCAACCACGGCTGTACGGACATGCCTCCTCCTACTGTCCCAAGTATACCGTGCGGGCC
Organism: Nitrospira sp.; assembly: GCA_016715825.1. Classification (NCBI taxonomy): domain Bacteria; kingdom Pseudomonadati; phylum Nitrospirota; class Nitrospiria; order Nitrospirales; family Nitrospiraceae; genus Nitrospira; species Nitrospira sp. The sequence goes on from JADJXO010000009.1 coordinate 51,062, forward strand.
CTTTCGTTCCCCCTCGTGGAGTGTTCCGATCCTGTGCATGCTGAGAAGAAAAGAGCTGTTCAATCGTGTGATGGGGTTCGTTCAAGCCACTGGAGAAGCCCCTCAGGTGGGTTGGGGGCTTCTCGCGGGGTATTGGTGAACGGAACGAGAATGAGCACATCAATGTGCTCACCGCCGGCCAGCGTTTCTGGTAACACCGGTCCTCTATTCCCTCGTCCGCACGGCCCAAGATCAATCACGGTCAGTTCGCCAGACTCATCCTTCACGCGAATCTGATAGCCGACTCCTAACCCACACGCGGTCTGCTGCGGAACCTGAGAAATGGATTGCACCACGCCTCGGATCCGGACGAGTCGGAATTGATAGTGTCTTGGGTCGGACAGAATCGATTGAATGGAGGTGACGGAATACGAGCGCCAGGCAGGCGGCTTCGATCCAGGAAGGGGGTCTGCGGTACTGACACTTGCCGTTACAACGGACAGCAGGGCCATCAGCACAGGGACGCTGTTCCGTGTCGAGGTGTGCATACTCATAGTATAGCGCCACCAGATTGTGTGAGATCGCTGCGAGCGATTGGATACCATCACCGGTCATATGGTTCGAGCAGCCGCAACGGCGCGAGCCAAACATGGGGTCTTCCCATTCGCGGTATCACCAGAGGACATTAACTTGTCTGAACAGGAACTCGCTGCTGAACGGCTCAAAATCAATGTTTTAACAGAAGGGCAGGCTCAAGGTGAGGTGCCTGCGTGTCATTTCATCGAGGTGAGCGATGCGGAGACTGCTAGGACTCGGGAAGGGAAAGATCCTTCATCTCTGTACCGCGAAGGGCTGGCGCTGAAGGAATCCGGGGAATATACACAAGCGATTGTGTTCTTCGATCGGCTGGCCACACAGAATTCCTGGGCCGTCAAGGCACTTGCCCAGAAGGGATTGTGTCTTAAGGCCGTGGGAAGACACGAGGAGGCATTAGGAGTGTTGCAGGAAGCCTCAACGCATGGTTCGGCTACTCACGACGAAAGCCGAGCGGTGCGATATTTGTGGGCCCGAACCCTCGAATCCAATAAACAGTACGACGAAGCCAGAGAAGTCTATGTAGTTCTCTCAATCAAGGACCCACCGCATATCACGATGTACCGGCTCGCCTTGCTCGATTGCAGCATGCTGATTTGGATGTCGGTCATGGAATGCATATAGCAGATTCTACGATTCGGAGCGTTCTGGAGCGGGTGCGAACAGTTCTTGCAAGGTAGTCAACGGTGAGGATTCATCCACATCGGATCTTACCGATGTGCATCCAATTGAGAGCGAGAGATCCGTCCGTGAAGAAGATTATTGATGTGAGGTTGCGTGACTCCCCGTTTAGTGCCCACTTCTATTTGAGCACACCCGTTCCCCTCAATGAATTCGGTGATCTGCCGCATGAGCGTAGATCGCGCACGCTCGTGGCCCGGGCTTTTTTCTGAAACGCATGCAACACCTTTAATCCCCAACGCCTGACTCCCACACTTCATGGGTATCCGGCTGCTCCACGAGGTTTCGAGACCTAATAGACTCCACCAATCACGCGCCGCGTGCAGCACGCGCACGATCGAGACGCCGTCAGGTTGTGGGATGTAGAAAATCAGGTGGTTCTCGAAGCCTGTGATCGCCACTTGCGCGTGGTGGCGAGATCGGGATGGCGCAGCGTCGCCTCCACCAATCCGCACTTCAATCCGCACTTCGTGCGTGCCGCGGGCTCTCTTTCGATTTATCGGACTAGCGCCCGCGGATCAACACCTCCGGTAGTCCCATTCCTCCTAATACCTCGTTTGCGCGTACCGGTGCCTTTTTGTCCTAGTATCGAGACTGGTGGCGCCGAGATATGGCCTCTCCAGTAATCTTTCTCTGACTTCCCGCTTCTATTACTTCGTGCGCGCCGCATGCCTTTCATCGCTCTATCGCAATGGAGCGAACGGACATGTATATCTCCTCCTATTCGAAACGGATCTTCTATGGAAATAAAAAGAATAACCTAAGTATACAACACGGGTATATTTAGTCTATGAGTGCAACGTACACTATTGGCCTCATATGAGACTCTCACTGCGATTCATCATCCCGCTGGCGTTCGTGTTGGGTTTTATCGCCTATGGGGTCATCAGCCTTGTCGATTCTCTGGAGCGAAAATGGTTCGTCCGGGATCTGGACCTGCGGTCCAAGCTGATGGTCGGCACGATGGAAAGGCCGCTCGCCGACCTCGTCGCGACGAATTCCAAGAGCAAGATTCGGGCGTATTTTACTCGTATCGCCCAGGATGAACGGCTGTATGCGATCGGCTTCTGCAGTCGTGAGAACCGCCTGTTGTACGAGACCCAATCCTACCCCGAAGACGTGACGTGCCAGGCGACAATGAGTCTCTCTCCAGGCTCGTCGACCATGATCTCGCTCGGCCATGGGTTCGTTCACATTACATCAGCGACGATCGAATCAAGCGGGCATCCCATCGGACGGCTGGTTCTGCTCCACGATATGAGTTTCATCGAGCAACGCAGCCGCGACACCAGGTGGTACATCGTCTATTTTTTTGTGGGACTCGCGGCGGTGATCTCGCTGATCACGGTGTCGGTTGCACACATCAGCTGGCATGGATGGGTCGTAAGTGTTCGAGCCATGCTGGGCGGGGAAGGGCTTCTCGCTCGTCTGAAGCACGAGGACCATGCGCCGGAACTTCGCCCGTTGGCTCAGGATCTGCGGTCGCTGGTTCAAGCGCTCGAGACTGATCGCCGCATGCGCGATGAAAGCCAGGTATCGTGGAGTCCGGCCAGCCTTAGGTCGATCCTTCATGAACAGCTTGCCGGGGACCAAGTCCTGATTGTCTCCAATCGGCAACCTTACGCCCATAATTGGCAGGATCAGAACATTGTGGTGCAGGTGCCGGCGAGCGGCCTGGTGTCGGCCCTTGAACCAGTCATGCGGGCCTGTTCCGGGACATGGATTGCGCATGGAAGCGGATCGGCGGATCGAGCCATGGTGGACCAACGGGATCATGTTGCCGTCCCACCTACCCATCCTACGTATCAGATTCGTCGGGTATGGCTGACGCCGGAAGAAGAAGCTGGGTACTACTATGGATTTTCCAATGAGGGGCTCTGGCCGCTCTGCCATATCGCCCATGTCCGGCCCACATTCCGGTCGTCTGATTGGAAACAGTATGCCGCCGTCAACGAGCGGTTTGCGCAGGCCGTATATGAGGAGGCGACGACCGACAATCCGGTCGTGCTCGTGCAGGACTACCATTTTGCCTTGCTTCCAAGGTTGATTCGAGATCGATTACCGAATGCGACGATCATCATGTTCTGGCATATCCCCTGGCCGAATGCCGAGAGCTTCGGGATCTGCCCCTGGCGGGAGGAAGTTCTCGATGGCCTGCTGGGAAGCAGCATTCTAGGATTCCATACCAGAGTGCATTGCAATAATTTCATCGATAGTGTCGATCGGCTGCTCGAAACACGGATCGATCGCAACAGTTCGACGATCTCCTTCGGAGGCAAGATGACCGCGGTCAACCCCTATCCGATTTCCATTGAATGGCCTATCCAATGGCTGGCGGACCAGCAGCCGGTGTCGGAATGCCGAATGAGTCTACGAGAGCGCTACGGAATGCCTTCCGATCGCCTTATCGGGCTGGGAGTGGAGCGCTTGGATTACACCAAGGGGATCATCGAACGGTTCATGGCGGTGGAACGGCTGCTGGAACTTCAGCCGGAGTGGATCGGGCGATTTACTTTTCTTCAGATCGCGGCTCCCAGTCGATGGGTCATCGAGCAATACAACAGTTTTAACAGACAGGTCTTGGCGTTGGCGGAACAGATCAACAAGCGGTTTGGTCGAGCCGGCTATCAGCCGATCGCCGTAAAGATCCGACATCATGAGCCGGCGGAGGTGTACGAGTGTTATCGTGGCGCGGACCTGTGCGTCGTGAGCAGTCTGCACGATGGGATGAATCTCGTCGCCAAGGAGTTTGTCGGTGCCCGTGATGACGAGCAGGGTGTGTTGATCTTGAGCCAGTTCACCGGTGCCGCTCGAGAGATGACGGAAGCGCTGGTGATCAATCCGTACGACATCGATCAATTTGCCGAGGCGCTGCACCTTGCGTTGACGATGCCCAAAACGGAACAACGAGCCCGTATGCAAAGCATGCGTGGACTGATTCAAGAGTGTAACGTCTATCGCTGGGCTGGGCGTATGCTGATGGATGCCGCTCGCATGCGTCAAAAGGAGCGAGTGATGAAGCAAGTCGGGCAGGCAAGTTTGTTGACCTGATAGGGTGGGGATCGAGCAATGGACTACCTCTTGTCTGAAAATGGAAGACGAGAGCTGGAGGCGCTCTCGAAGAGGCGGTGTCTGTACGCGTTTGATTTTGACGGCACCCTCGCCAAGATCGTTTCCGATCCTGGTAGTGCTCGCCTAGGGCGCTCGGTCCAATTCTGGCTCGAGGCACTCGCAACACGCGCTCAGACCGCCGTGATCTCAGGTCGTTCATTGAAGGACCTTCGGGCTCGTGTCGGGGCTGTGGTCTCTTGTCTGGTCGGGAACCATGGTGCAGAAGGTCCTCATGTAGTACAGGAGGATATGTTCCAAGTCCAAGAGATCTGTCACGGCTGGCTTCAACTGATCACCGAACAATTTCAGACTGAGTTACTCGAATGTGGCGTGTTGGTTGAACAGAAGTCGTACTCGCTCTCATTCCACTATCGAACAGTTCAACAGCGAGGCGAGGCCCGGGCGCTGATCTCTCGGATTGTTACTGAATTGGATCCCACTCCTCGGATCGTGCTGGGGAAATCGGTGGTCAATGTCATGCCAACAACGGCGTGGCACAAGGGAACGGCGTTGCAGGAATGCATACGCCAACTTGGTTGTACGACCGCCCTCTATGTGGGAGATGATGTAACCGATGAAGATGTTTTTGCTCTACGAGATCCTCGGGTCCTTACCGTGAGAATCGGGAAGAAGAATGCCTCATCAGCTCGGTTCTTCCTCAATCGCCAAACAGAAATCGCGCAGGTCTTACGGTTGATTGTTGAGATGGCTGGGTGAAGTATTCCTGCTTGGACCGGCTGGGGTGAATGTGACTCCGTGCCTTTTCTGAAGAATCCGCACGAGCTTCAGCACTATTCCGCTAATGGCGATCGCTCCTGTCCGAGGAGTAAATCATAGGGAGCAAAGTCATCGGTCAAGACGACACCGGCAGGCCAAGGTTCCGTCCGGCGGGTACCCAGTAGCGCGATGGATTCCATTGGTAGACGATGACTCTGAGCCATCGCAGAAATCCGAGTTGCAATTTCTTCTGCGGGTTCAGCTTCGATGGGACGGCCCCCAAAAAAGATTAAGTTTTTTGCCGGCGTCATGCTGGTCCTCCATGGGCCTTCGACCGCGAATGTCAGGAGAGAGGGGAAGGACTGACGCATAGTTTGTACGACGGCGGCAGCTCGGGCAAGGTCTCCTTCCTTGCTGGATGAGGCGAGGTTCACTGCAAGGACTCCGTCTGGATTCAGTCGCGCCCGCACTAAGGTGTAGAACTCCGCCGTGGTGAGATGAAAAGGGATCATGTCTCGGGCGAAGGCATCGATCCACATGAGATCGTAGGTCTGCTCCGTGGCATTGAGAAACGCCCGCCCGTCTTTCACGAACACATGATGGTTTCCTGGGGGGTGATAATCGAAAAATTCTTCAGCCATGTGAACCACCACCGGATCAAACTCAACGACATCGAGTTCCAATGTCGGCCAATGTGTTGCCAACCATTTGGCTATGGAGCCACCGCCATGCCCAAGGATGAGGCCGCGTCGTGGTTGTGGAGTCAACGCCAACGAAGACACCATCATTTGGCTGTAGGGGAGAAAGAGATACACCGGGTCGGCTTTCCACATCGTGGCATGAAACGTTCGATCCAATACCAGATATCGAAAGAGATCATCTTCTCGAATCCGAACCTGCTGATACGGACTTTCCTCTTGGTGGATCGGGACTTTCAACCGTTCAATCGGCTGAAGAGCGTTCGCTCCTAAGAGGGAGCAGCAGCCCAGAACGATCAGCAAGATGGGACGGCTGGCCGAGGTCCCTTTCACAAGCCACAAGACCCCGAGTCCGACCTGTATGCCGCCTAGCCATGCGACCAACGATTGACTGCCGAGCCAGGACAGGAGGAAGAATGCCGTTCCCCAGGTGCCGGCCAGACTTCCCACCGTCGACAGGGCGATCATCCGTCCAGTCTGCCGACCAAGATGATCGATGTCTGCCACTGCCAGTCGTAGCATGGCCGGTAGCACACCACTCAGCCCGAAGGCAGGCGGTGCAAGCAGTATGGATGCCGCTAGACAGGGACCCAAGCGAGGGTCCTGGACCACTTTTTCGATTTCGAAGAGAATCGGTTGGTTTGCCCAGGCGATGAGAAAGGTCCACGCTCCAGAAAAAAGTAATAATGCTGCCGGCACGCGTCCATCGGTGTAGCGATCGGAGATCCACCCGCCGAAGGCATATCCGCTGCTCATGGCGGCCAGAATCACTCCAATTAAGGCGCCCCACACGAACAACGAACTGCCGAACACCGGCGCCAACAGACGACTGCCGAGGATTTCCAGCGCCATGACGACCGCGCCGGTCACCAGAGCAGTCAGGAGCAAGAACCAACGGGGAATTTTGGAAGTCTTTGGAGCGGGCATTGAGTAGATCGAGGAGATACGAAGGCTCCATACCAGCACGGAGGCGCGTTGGATTGTACTCAACGTGTTTTTCAAGAGTCAACGAGATCAGGACACGGGTCTGCTCGGGGCTTATCCGAGAGTTCGTTGCTCGTGGCCATTCAGGTTGCTATACTCACGATGGTATTACTTAATGTAAGGAGGCGGGCATGCATATTAGTGTTATTGGGACCGGTTATGTCGGACTCGTTACCGGGGCCTGTTTCGCCGAGTTCGGCGTTCATGTCACGTGCATGGATAATGATGCTCGACGGATTGAGAAGCTTGAAAAGGGTGATGTTCCGTTTTATGAGCCCGGCATTTCCGAGCTGGTGGCCAAAGGGGTTCGAGAAGGTCGGCTGAGTTTCACGACAGATATTGCCAAGGCAGTCGACAAAGCACTGGTCATCTTTATTGCCGTCGGAACGCCACCGAGAGGTGATGGGTCGGCCGATTTGTCGTATGTGGAGGAAGTCGGCAAGGGCATCGCTCGCCACATGACCGGATATAAAGTTATTGTGACGAAGTCAACGGTCCCGGTGGGTACCGGTAAACGACTTCGTGAAGTCATCAAGAAGTCCCAAACGAACGCGTTCCAGTTCGATATTGTGTCGAATCCGGAGTTCTTACGCGAAGGGTCGGCCATCGAAGACTTTTTGCGCCCGAATCGGGTGGTCATTGGGGCCGATAGCGATCATGCCGTCGCGATCATGAAAGACCTCTATCGCCCGCTGTATTTGATCGAGACTCCTATTGTGGTGACCGATATCCCCACGGCAGAGCTGATTAAGTACGCGTCGAATGCGTTTCTTGCCACCAAGATTTCATTCATCAACGAAATGGCCAATCTCTGTGAGCGTGTTGGTGGCAACGTGCAGATGGTGGCAAAAGGAATGGGGCTGGACAATCGTATCGGCTCGAAATTTCTGCATGCCGGCGCCGGATTCGGCGGATCTTGTTTCCCAAAGGACCTGGCGGCGCTCATTCAGGCCGGAGAGCATGCTGGGTATCCCGTGCAGATTGCACTCGCTGCGTCCAAGGTGAACGAAGATCAGCGGCACCGCATGGTGGAGAAAATTCGTGATGCGGTGGGCGGGCTCGAAGGCAAAACGTTGGGCATGCTAGGGCTTTCCTTCAAGCCCAACACGAACGATCTTCGAGAGGCCCCTGCGCTTGCGATCAGTCAACTGTTGCTGAAGGAAGGGGCGAAAGTGCGTGTCTATGACCCGATCGCACTCGATGAAGCCTGCCGGACCCTATCAGCGCTACAACCGTGTGCGGACCCGTACGATGCTGCAGAAGGAACCGACGCGTTGATCATTATGACCGAATGGAATCAATTCAGAAACCTGGACTTTGAGCGATTGAAAGGGATCATGAAAAACCCGGTGCTGATTGATCTACGCAATGTCTACGACCCCGACCGTGTCGTGAAGTTTGGCTTTCACTACATCTCAGTTGGTCGTCCCAGCGAGCACCCTTCCTCAGAGGGGTCGCCTGTGTCAGGCTAGGTCAGTCTCGGTAACTGGGTCTTGACTGACTCCTTCGTTTTCGGCTTGTATCCCATTCGGTCAAGGACCTTCATGATCCGCGTCTTTAGCCGGTCGTCGGCGTCGGTCAACGCGGTCGCCAACGGTTCAACGGCCGGCTTGCCGATCTTCCGAAGGATCTCGGTTGCCGATTGGCGAATCTCGTCTTCTTCGGACACCAACAGTGGAATCAGGGATGGGACGGATGGGCCGCCTAGCTTGATCAGTGAATCATAGGCACGTTGCCGAACATCGCCGACCTCGTCGTTCAGCGACGCGACGAGGGGATCGACGGCGCGCGGGTCTTTTAGCTCACCCAACACTTCTGCGGCATACTTGCGGTTCAACCAGTGTGAGTCATTCAGGTCGAGCAGCATGGCGTCGGCTCTGGCGGTATTCGGATCCTTAGGCCGGATCCTAAAGTGTGTGGCGACTCGCTTCCCACCTTCCTCCACCACACGGATGGTTGCTCCATCACCGGCCTTGAGTTTCTTAAGATCATCCAGGGCCTCCTCAGCCACATCGAGGACGACGGTCTTGCCGTCGTAGGCCAGGAGTTCAACTTCGAGCTGTCGACTTTCCAGGTTGACCGCAACTACCCGTTCCGTCACCAGATTGAAACCATCTTTCTTCTCTCCACCTTTCGGAGCAATCTGAATCAGCTTTGGAGCTTCGTCCGCCATGGGTCGTTATCCTCTATTTAATAATGAATTATTGCGCTGTGGGTTTCCATCCAAGACTCGCCAGAACTGCCTCAACCGTTTCCTGGACCATCGTGTTCTCGTCTTCAAGTAACGGCAATAAGGGCTGGACAGCGTCTGTCGCGCCGAGTCGTGCGAGCGATTCCGCCGCATTTCGTCGGACCAACCAATCCTCATCTTTCAGTGAATCGATCAGTGGGGTGATTCCTCTCGGGTCGCCGATTTTCCCAAGCGCCTCCGCTGCATGACGGCGCACCATCCAATTAGAGCCCAGAAGCCCATTGATTAAGGCCTCAACCGCCCGTACATCGCCGACCTTTTTCAGGACTCGAGCCGCATCCTCGCGCAGGGTGCTGTCCATGAGTGCATCGATGAGTCCAGGCACCGCTTGTGAATCCCCGATACGCTCAAGAGCCCAGACGGCTGCCGTACGGACCGCACCGTCTCGGTCTTTTATGGCTCTGACTAACGGCTCCACGGCACGCCTGTCACGCAATTTCCCGAGTGCCGAAGCCGCCTGTTCTCGGATCGCCCATGAATCGTCCTGTAAGGCATCGAGCATCGGCTCCACGACCGGCGGTCCCATGCGGACGACCGCACTGGTTGCGGCTTCACGAATGACGGCATCTTCATCGGACATCAAGTCGATCAAGCGAGGAAGCGCCTCCAGACCGGCCTGGCCAAGGCTTGCGATCGCGTGATCACGAAGGGCTTCGTTCTCATCGTGCAACGCCTGTATCAGCTGTTCAATTCGACCGGAGGCACCCTGTTCAGTCATGCGCTGTGTCCTCTGCGTGGCTGTGGGTTTCGCTGGCCGTGATCGCATCAAGCTTGTCGGCGATGAGGCCGGCATTGTAGGAGACCAGTCCATCACGGTCGGTTTTCAGCTGATCAAACAGCTCTTTGTGCGGGCGCAAGATTCCCACATCCTTGATCTTGGCCAAGGCTTCGATCGCGTACACCCGTAAGGGTCGGATCGGAAGGGCGTCAAGATAGAGCTGGCTCGGACGGGCATCGCCGATCAACCCGAGCGCCTTGATCGCCAACTCTTTCACGCCGGTATCCTTGTCATGTTCGAGCCGTTTCATCAATGGTTCAACTGCCCGCACATCCCCGATCTTTCCCAATAAGTCCGCGGCCGCCTCGCGTACGAGCCAGTCATCGTCTTCTAAGTATTCGATGAGGATCTCGACGCTCGGACGTCCGATCCCCAAGAGATTGATGACCGTGGCCATCCGCGCCTCCTCACGCTCGCTGGCTCCTTCGACCTCCCGTAACTCGTTGAACGTTGCATCGATCCGCTCCCGGATCGCACTCAATTTCTTCAACGTGCCGACGGCGAGGTCTCGGACGGCCGGCTGGCCCATCGCATCGATAAACGCATCGACCGACCGAGGATCTAAGAGCTGATCCAGCATTGACGCGGCAGTAACCTGTGCCTCTTGATCGGGATGTTTCAACAGTTCGCAGAGTGGAACGATGGCGGTGGGAATTGCCCCGATCAAATGAGTCAGCACCCGCTTTCGTTGGCCATCGGGTGTGTTGGGAAGCAAGGCAACCAAGGCCTGGGCCGTCTCGGCATCGACCATTCCTGCCATCTGCTCAAGGGCTGCCGCACCGGCACCTCGGACCGCCTCCTCATCATGTTCAAGGAGTTCGACCAACGCCACGCCGGCTTGCGGATCCTTAATTCGAGCCAACATCGCAGCGGCTTCTTTCTTCAACTCCGACGGCCCAGACCGGAGAGCTTCGATGAGTGCGCGAACGGACCGTGGTCCACCCGCCACGCAGGCTGCTGTTGCGCGCATGCGTCGCCAGTCTTCTTCATGAACCAGTTCGGAGACCAGGGTCTCGATTGTTTCTTTCGACATGGCGTTCAGGAGTGGATGGTCGAGGCCCGTCGAGGCCTCCATCCTGCTAGGGTCAACGTCTCACGAACATGGAATTGAACATTGTCATCCGTCGAATCGGTTAACAGCGGAATCAGGAATGGAACGACCTTCGCTCCGAATGCGGCTAACGCTGCTGCCGCGTCCGCACGGGTATAGGTCTGGCCCAGTGCGTTCACCAGCGAAGGGATAGCCGCTTCGTCACCGATTAGGCCTAAGGCGCGTGCCGCCGCGCCTTGCGTGATGAACTCTTCATTCCACTGATCCCCACAGCCAGCGACGGCCCGTGTCGCTTCGGGAGGCTTCGCTCCTGTGAGCACCTCAATCAGGACAGGAACGGCGCGTGTGTCGCCGATCCGGCCGAGTGCCTCAACGGCCAAAGTTCGAAGCCCCGGTTCACGCATGGCTGTCAACAAATATTCGACGGCTCTGGGGTCCCTGATTGCTCCCAACGCCCGCACGGCATCTTCACGAACCGCGGAATCATGATCGTTGAACAAGACCGACAACAGCGGTTCAACCGCTTGTGCCGATCGGCTCTTCCCCAATGCCTCTACGGCATGCAGACGAACCAGCCATTCTTCCTGTCTCAAGGCGTCTACCAACGATGGAATGGCTGGGTCGCCGATGGCCGCCAGTCCTGCAGCAGCTTCCTCACGCACCGCTTTTACTTTGTCCTGGAGCAGTGGGATCAGGGGCACGACGGTGTCGGTATGGCGGATCAACCCCAACGCCTTGGCCGCGTGCATCCTGACGATCCAATCACTGCTCCGGAGTGCCTGGATCAGCGAAGGAAGCACACGTTCATCGGCGATGGTGGACAAAATGGCCGATGCCGCTTCCTGGACTGACAGGTCAGGCTGATCAAGACAGGTCCCCAGAGCCTCGACCGATTCTTTCCCGATAGCACGTAAGGCTTCAATCGCCGCTTCACGAACGGAACGGTCCTGATCTCGAAGTAACGCGATTAAAGGAGTCACGGCACGAGGATCCTTGAACGTGCCGAGAAGGCGAGCAGCATCCTCCCGGACTGCCCAATCTTCATCCCTCAGTGCAGCGATCTGTTCCATCACCGAGTCGGTCATATCCTGTATCCTTACAGACTCCGATCGGGTCGATGAGATCGGGGTGATGTCATGACCACCTGATGTAGCGGTTGTCGGCAGATTGTTGTCTGCCCAGGCTTAATCAGACGATGTCGCCGGACGGGCCAAAGCGTCCGGTTTGACCCAATGGCCGATCGATACGTAGATTGTCCGCTTGGCTGGAGCTGATTTCCACTGCTTCATCGAGAGGTGTCCAGCCAAGTTTTTCCAGGGTTTCGAGCGTGATCTGCTTGAGAGCGTCTTTTGCCGTCAGACGAACCGAAGCATAGGACAGCACACGCTCCTGTTCAGCCTCAACTTCGGACGCTTTAGGGTCATAGAGAAAGGCGATCAAGGGTTCGATGGCGCTGTCGCCGATGACGGTCAGAGCTGCCGCGGCCTTTTCACGCAACACCCCGTCTTTCAGCAGCATGATCAAATCCGGAATGACACGAGCGTCGCGAAATTGTCCGAGGGCGGTTGCCGCCGCCTCCTTGATGAAGGCGTCCTCGCTGACGATGCACCCAGGCGTCGGCGAGCCCTCTTGCTTGATCCCTTTTCCTTTCAACGCGTCCAACACGGCGGGAAGTGCTCGTGAATCGCCGATCATGCCCAGGGAGGCAATGGCATGCCGCTTCACGGCTCCGTCTTTCATCGCTTCCATCAGCGCGTTGATTGCCCGGGCGTCGCCGATCATCCCGAGCGCAATCGTGGCATCTTCACGAACGGCGCGATCAGAATCTTTCAGCGCAGTAATCAGGGCATCGACCACCTTGGCATCGCGGACCCAGGTTTTGCCGATTTGATAGTCGGTCGTCATCCCCCCTAGCGCGCGGGCGGCGTGACATCGAACCACAAAGTCTTTGTCCTTTAAGCTGTCAATCAGCGGATCGACGGAAGGCTGCCCGATATACACCAGCGCGGTTCCCGCGGTTTCGCGCACAATCTTAGATGAATCTCGGAACAGTTTGACCAAGGCCGGAACAGCCTTCGGATCGGTGATCCTGCCCAGTGCTTCCGCAGCAGCGCTCTTAACCGCCCCATCACGATCGCGACACGTGAGGATCAGGGCATCGACCGATTGTGGGTCTCCCATCTTGCCGGCAGCTTTCGCGGCATGTTCACGTACGCGCCAACGTTCGTCTTTCAGACTTGTCAGCAGGCGGTCGAGTACACTTGGGCCCATTCGCACTGTTGCGTCCACCGCTTGATCGCGAACTTCCATGATGGGATCGTTGAACAGCCCGATCAAGGCTTCGAGGGCTTTCGGCCCTCCGATTTTTGACACCGCACAACCGGCGTGAGCCCGAACGGACCAGAAGTCATCGCTGCACGCGCCGATCAGCGCATCCAAGGTAGCGGGGTCACCCAGGTCAGCCAGGGTCTTTGCCGCTTCCTCTCGGGTGGCATCGTCCACGTCTTCAAGGGCTTCTAAGAGATCTTCGAGAACGTCAGCCATGGTTAGGGGTCTGCTCGTAGTACGGGTCAGGTTGTCCACCGTGAGGGTATGTCCGTTTGCACAGGACTACCAGGGTCGCGGTTCCTCGGCCTTGGACGCATTGGTCCAATGACGCTGAGAAATCAAGCGTGCCGTTCAGATTAACGGTAAAGGGAAAGTCAAAGGTAAAGCTGATGAACTTATACTTTCCCGGCCGTAACGGTAATTCACGACGTTCCGATGTCTTCGGGGCATCCAATGACTCGGGATCAGAGTTCCAGATGGAAGGGGTGATCCCCGGCACTTGCCACCATGAAGTCGGTACCAGCTTCGTTGCGTCGATGGTAATCAGGTGTTGTTTGAGATGCGCAGGAGGCTCCCCCCCATAGCTCCATTGGGAAGAACCGATCATCAGTAAGATGAGTAAGATGCCCAACGTCCATCGGAACGCCGGGAACCGTCGTGGTATCGCAACGCCGTCGTGCATGGTTCTTAACGTTTCTTCACCCGAGGCATGGACTTCCGAGCTGTCGCCGGTGGCTGAAAAATTTCTTCCACAACCTGACTGTCCCATTCAGTGTGGGTCTCAAGCTTGAGAATCCGCATTACCGTCGCCCCGGTGTCGATAATGGATACCGGCTGATTGATGGTTTGGCCGCGCTTGATCCCCGCACCGGAGACGATCCATGGAACGACCGGTGCATCGCTTTGCGGCGTCTCGCCTCCAGGGTCGGTTCCCTTTCCACTGAGCGCCGTAACCAGAACGGTGGTCCGGTCCAAGAGTTTATAGTGCGTGAATAGATCGAGCACGGATTTCATCGATGCGTCAACGGCCTGTAGGGCATCTCGATACTCCTTCGAATCCCATCCGTGGGTTAGACCGGCCCTGCCTGCTTCCGGAAGATGAACCACCAATAAGTGGGGCAATGCAAGGACGGCATGGCCATAGCCATGCCCGCTCGTGGCTTTCTGGAAATACTGCTGGATGTAGGCAACGAGTTTTTGCGGGCCGCACTCGGGCCGCAACGCCCCGCAGAGTTGATAATCCGTATAGGGTGTCGGTTTCGCCAGCTGGTAGAGAGATTCATCCATAAAGAAAATGGCACTATCACGGCCTCCGCTCAAGTCCAGGTAGTCGAACAGACTGGGTGGGCGGGGATAGCCTCGGCTGAATTCAAACGAATTCCAGGTGATTCCATGCTTCTCCACCGGCATGCCGGTAATTAGGGAGGCCATGGTGGGCAGGCGCAAGGCCGGCTCCACTCCTCCCGCGGTCCAGGTGACGGATCCCTCCTTGATCAGCTTCTTCAAGACCGGCATTGCCGCACCCTTGAGCGAATCGTGGCTAAACCCCTCTAGAACGAACAGGACGACATGTTCGGCCTGAGGGGTGGAAGACGCGGTCCTTTTGCCGGTGGATGGCGCTGCCTGGCTGCTGGTTGGGATCCCGATATCAAGGGAGAAAGCTAGTAACCCAAGAAAAACCAGAGAAAAATACCGGGAAAGTTGTTGCATGACCAAGAATAACCCTCAATATGTACGCGATGTAGGAGCCGACGACCTAGTACCCTAACATGCAAATTTTCTGGAAGGCAAGGTGGGGCAATGCTTTCGCAGAATGCTGGCTAGGCCGACGTCCTACTGTTATGCTGAATGAGAAGCGTTTTTGCTAGGCTTGTACCCAAGCCGATTGTGTGACAGGGGAAGCTGAGGTGATGTTGAACGGCCTGCCATACCAACTCTTTCGCGTTCTTCCTTTTTGCAGCGCTCTCATCGTGATGTCTTCATTCGAGGATCCAGCGCTGGCCGACATCCGAGTCGTGAATGCACAGGGCGAACATCGGATGGGAGACCGTGATACTCGTGAAGATGCGATCAAGCTCGCCGTCGACGCCGCCAAGCGAAACGCTCTCGAGCAAGTTGCGGTCTACCTGGAGAGTGTCACCGTCGTCAGTGATATGGACGTGACCAAGGATGAAATCCGTACCTACACGGCCGGATTGGTAATCGTGCTCACCCAACAGGTCACGACCACTCTCGACGGCGATGTCGTGGTGATACAGGCGAATCTGCTTGCACAGATGGACACGGACGAAGTGGCGCGGGCGATCACAGCTCTTCGGGAAAACGAAGATGCACGGGTACAACTGGCTGTGCTGAAAAGAGAGAACGAACAACTCCAAGAAGAGTTGAATACCGTAACTCAGACGCTGGGCACTGCGGCGACTCCTGAGCAAGTCCAGCAGGCGGCTCAAAAGCGGAAGGAGATTCTCAATCGTGTCCAGTCGAATGCCATGGTGTCACAAGCTTGGACGAGCTGGGTGCTTGTCTCGCCAGGTGGCGTTCCTCAAGGTCTACTGAATAGCGCGAGCGGACTCTCACCTGCCAACCCCCATATTGCAGTTGCGCAGCAGATTATCGCCTACCGGCAACCACGGGTCCCTGGACAACCGCCTACACCTGGAAGCAGGCCACCGCAGATGCCAAAACACGAAATGATTCCGCCGCCTGGCGTCTCAGGTGCTTCGCGCACGCCCAATGAAATGATCCATCGTGCTCCGACGAGGCCTCCTCAGGTAAACCATCCGAGGGGAGGCGAACGACGATGAAAAACCAGGTTGGGATTCTCATCGTCGCTCTTGGATTCTGGATCAATGCAGGCTGGGGCCCCAACAGGCTGGAAGCAGCAGTATCCGACAACGGTGGCTATTCTTCAGATCAGTATTGGATCGGTCGAGGACAGGGCGATCTCACGAAAGGCAAGATGGTTTGCCAACGGGTGTCGGAGCTTTCGGCTCGAACCGATTTAGCCAAGCAGATTCGCGTGCTTGTGAAGGAACATCTGATCGATCGTGTCCGCGAACGATCGGGGCGCGAGAGCGAGCAGGATATCGAGCTGACCCGTGAGGAGCTTGTGCAGGAATATTTGCAAGATGTGAAGATCATCGACCGCCGAATCGATGAGGAAAATAAGATGTGTACCGCCACTGCTGTGATGCCCAAGAACCGTGTTCAATCGGCCCCCGCTCCCGATCAAGAATCCGCCCCTGCTCGTCTTCCGTAGTTGTCTCAATGCTCTTGTTGCAGCTTCCAACCGATATCAGATATGTAATCGGACATGCCGGTTGAGAATAATTTCCAGCACGATGAGCTGTCACGGAAGAACCCGGGCGAGCGATTGAGTAGTGCCGACCTGGCGGATACCGTTTCTCCGGATTCCCCAGAATGGGGCGAGGCAATGGCTCGGTCTGGGGAACGTCTAGCTCAGGCCGGTGTTGCCAGCGTTGTCTTCATCCATGGTTCAATCCACGGTACTGATGTGTTCGGTATGCAGCGGCTGGACGAGGTGGGCGGGCTCAAACGAGGGTACTCGCGAGGTGTATCGGGGGTCGATGCCTTGCTCGCAGCGATGCGTGAAGAAAGCAATGGTATCCCGTTGCTGCCGGGTGGGTGCAAGCCGCCGCTCAAAGACGATGATGAGACGAAAGCCTTGCTGGATGAGCAAGTTGGTGATGCAGGCAACTTTATGGACGCCAACGTTCAATCTTTCAAGAGGGCCATCAATACAAATCTGGCTCAGCCAATCTCCTGTGACAGGCTACTCTGGTCATCGGAGCATCATCATCTTGGGCGAGCGCTTGCCGCGGTGGTGTTACTTGCCAAACTGCATGGATTATGTGAGAGGCAGAACCTGCAGCAGGGACATCGGATTCTCATACAGGGACATGGGCAAGCGGGGCTGGTTCTGGCCCTCGTGTCGAATTTTCTTTGCTCGAGCCCAATCACCGGACGCTCCAAGCTGCTTAGTATTCTCAGTGGCTATGCAGAACAGACCAACCAGCCGGAGGTCGCCGAGATTGTAGGCCGAATCGAGCCGTTGCTTGCGACGGCCACACTCCTCAACGGAGCCTCGCTCGACATCGTGACCTATGGGACGCCCGTCCGCTATGGGTGGGACCCGTCCGGGATCGGGAACTTGCTCCACATCGTGAATCACCGTAACCTGAGAACCGATGGAAAAAGCTGGCTGGCGAAAATGGAGCTGCCGCAGATTACGATGGAGATGCCGATCGCTTGGGGCGGAGACTATGTTCAAGAACTGGCGGTGGCCGGCACTGATGCCGTCCCGCAGACGGAGTCAGCTAAAGCGGCAAACAAACGGGTGTGGGAGATGGTCGAGCCGTATGATGGATTCGAGCGCTGGCTGGAATGTGCCAGGCGCGCCGTGCGCATTCCGAGTGAAGGGCGCTGTCTCCTGGTCGATTACAAAGACAGCATCGGCTCAAGCAATCCTCGCGACCATTACTATGGTCACGCCGTCTATACCAGGCAGCATGCCGTATTGTTCAACACGACACAGATTGTTCGTGCCTTCTATGAAGCTTAAGTATCTGCGCTGTCGGTGCCAGAGGTTGTCAGAGGGTTCTTACCGCTGCCGACTGAGGCGTAATGCGAATCAGGATTGAAGGCTGCTGGTAACACCTCTTCGATTCGCTCAGCCAGAATAAAGGTCAACTCGTCGCGTACTTCTTGCGGGACATCTTTGAGATCTTTCTCATTCGCCTTCGGCAGGATGATGCGTGTGATGCCGGCGCGGTGGGCGGCCAGCACCTTTTCTTTGATGCCGCCCACCGGCAAGACTAGTCCGCTCAGACTGATTTCGCCCGTCATGGCCGTATCGCTTCGTACCGCCTTACCCTCATACACCGACGCCAACGCGGTCGCCATAGTGATTCCCGCTGAGGGGCCGTCCTTGGGTATGGCTCCGGAAGGGACGTGGATATGGATGCCATTTCGCTTAAAACGTGAAATGTCCAAACCCATACTCTCCGCGTGCGACCAGAGATAGCTCCGTGCCGCGCGCGCAGATTCTTGCATGATATCCCCTAGCTGTCCCGTCAGGGTCAGATCATGGCTGCCGGGGAGTAGCGTGGTTTCAATATAGAGCACGTCCCCACCGGTGGGAGTCCAAGCGAGGCCTGTGGCTACGCCAGGAGGAAGATTCTTCCGGGCTTCTTCAGGCATGAACCGTTCGGAGCCCAACCATTCAGCCAGCATGTCGGCCTGAATCGTGACGGGTTGGCGTACCTGGTCTTCCGGGAGGTCGGCAAACGTCAAGGCGACTTTTCTGGTCAACCGTCCCAGCATCTGCTCGAGTTGGCGCACACCGGCTTCACGGGTATAGCGCGAGATGACGAGATTCAAGACCTCGTCCGTAAGCACCGCTTCGCGATCCATGATGCCTGCCTCTTTGAGCCGTCTCGGCCACAAGTAGCGACGGGCAATTTCGGCCTTTTCCCGCTCACTGTACCCTTGCAGACGAATGATCTCCATGCGGTCCAACAACGGCTGGCTGATCGTGTCGAGGGTGTTGGCCGTGGTGATGAAGAAGACCTTCGACAGATCGAACGGCAGATCCAAGTAGTGATCGCGAAACGTGTGATTCTGTGCTGGGTCAAGAATCTCCAACAGCGCTGCTGCGGGATCCCCTCGGAAATCGCGCCCCATTTTATCGACTTCGTCCAGCATCAGAACTGGATTGTTGACGCCAGCTCGTCGGATCGCTTGAATAATGCGGCCCGGCAATGATGCGACATAGGTGCGACGATGGCCTCGCAGTTCAGCCTCGTCATGGACGCCGCCCAAGCTGAACCGTTCGAAGGTCCGGCCCATTGCCCTCGCGATCGATTGTCCCAAGCTGGTCTTGCCGACACCAGGAGGGCCGACTAGACAGAGGATCGGGGCTTTGGCCGTCGGGTTGAGTTTCAAGACGGCCAAGTGTTCGACGATCCGCTCCTTTACTTCCTTAATACCGTAGTGATCATCTTCGAGCACTTGACGAACCGTGGAGAGATCGAGATGCTCTTCTGAGGCCTTCCTCCAAGGGAGTTCGAGGACCAGCTCCAGGTAGGTTCTAAGGACCTGATGGTCCGGTGACGTCGGCGGGACCTTCCCGAGCCGGGCGACGTCCCGTTCGACTTCCTTACGAACGTGATCAGGGAGGTCGGCTTCAGCGATTTGTTTCTTTAAACGTGCCACCTCGTTCTCGTCGTCTTCGCGTTCCCCTAATTCTTCCTGGATGGCTTTCAGCTGTTCGCGCAAGATGTACTCTCGCTGGCTCTTCCCGATCTTTGTCTGCGCATCTTTCGCGATCTTGTCTCGCAGTTGAAGGATTTGAAGTTCTTTCGAAAGCGCAGCGTAGAGACTACGCAGCAGGTCGAGCGTTGAAGTACATTCCAGCAACCGTTGCTCCTCGACGACATTGAGATTCACTAAAGAGGCAATACGATACGCTAGGGAGAGAGAATCGTCCTCATTGCTCAGGACAGTAGTGACTTCTTGAACACCTGGCGCCTGAATGAGTCGGGGCAGATCGGACAGCAATTCCTGAATCGCTCGATGCAGGGCTTGGACTTCCGGCCCGCTGTCGGAAGGAGGCTCGAGCGTCCGAACACGAACCGTGGAATAGGGAGTGGACTGTACTTCTTTCAGGACCACGACTCGGTCCAATCCCTGGACGAGAGCGTGAACCGTTCCTTCTGTCGACTGGCCCAGTTGCTTGATAATTGCTTTCGTGCCGATAGAATAGAGATCCGATAAGCCAGGCTCCTCGGTTTGAGGATCTCGCTGAGCTACGACGACGATCATCTTGTCTTCCGTCTTCATGGCCGCATTAACGGCGGCAATCGACCGTTCGCGTCCGATTGTCAACGGCATCATCACTCCGGGAAACAACACCGTACGTTTGACCGGTAATATCGGTAATGTGGACAATACATCATTGTTTTCCATCGTGCCCCATCCTTGCTGAGAGTTCACAACATTATAACAACCTGATAGGTGTTCTCGCACGGAAGTCAAGGGATCTGCGCCAAGCCAAGGTTGGAGCCTTACGTGCAAAGTAGGGGCGTTTGTGCTATCCATGCGTGGTATCTTAGGATTTCATACTGCGTCTATTGCTTCAGGTCAACGATCTGAGGCTGCCTGTTCGTATGAATTACTGTAGCCACTGTGGTGCCTCTGTCACACGGAAGATTCCTCTTGGCGACAATCTGCCTCGTCATGTCTGCGATCGATGTGACCAGATTCACTACCAGAATCCAAAAATCGTCGCAGGTTGCATCCCGGAATGGGAAAACCAGATACTCCTCTGTCGTCGGGCGATTGAACCGAGGCTTGGCCTCTGGACCTTTCCCGCCGGATTCATGGAGCTTGGAGAAAGTACGGAGCATGCAGCGATTCGCGAGACGCAGGAAGAAGCCCGTGCTGACGTGACGATTACGGGACTGTATGCGGTGCTGAGTCTCCCGAAAATTGGACAAGTCTACTTGGTATTTCGTGGTCGGATGAAGACGCCAGAGTTTCAGGCCGGACTGGAGAGCTTGGAGGTGAGACTATTTCCCCTCTCAGAAATTCCCTGGGAAACGATGGCGTTCCCTGTGGTCGGTGAAACCTTGAGGCGCTATGTCGCCGACGCGAAAAACGGGGAGTTTTCGGTCCATCTCGCCAGCCTTCCGGACGAGCCAGCGTTTTAAGTAGGGAGACCGATGTTCTTCCATATGATTTGGGAGTCGTGGAGGGGTGTGACTAAGAGGTAGCTCTACTCCGACAGATACTCCAACCATTCGGGGTCTTTGTTGCGGTCGGCCTGCAATTCAACGCCGAACCGTCGTCCGTCGACCCAGGAGACAATGGCTTGGGGAATACAGAGCGGAGACTCCAAATCCGGTAGTTCAAGGAACAGGCCCAACTCCATCCCTTGCCGGACACGTTTGTTCCCCTGAATGCCGAATCCATAACGGCTGAGATCGGTGATGGTCCCATTGCCGATGATGATCGTATCGCCATCAGACCCGGAGTACCGGACTTTAAACTTTCCTCCGATTCGGGGTTCTCTTCGTCGCTCAGCGCCTGGGTTTGCTGGTTCCTCCTTGGCTTTTGCCGACGATTTCCACCACCGCACCGGTTCCTCCTTACCAGAAAGGCAATATTGAAACGGCGATCCGTTGCTAAAACTTGAAGCTAGTCAGAGCGAGTGCCACACCTCGGGAGTTGGCCTAGGTCTTGGGAAGCTCTTCTTTCGGAAGTATGACGGCCTGGCCCGCCGTCACGGAGAGCTGTTCGACCGCTCGTTTCAGTCGTTCTTGCTCGGCAGGCGCCATCGAAGAAAATTCGACGCCGATGCCGTGAGAGCCGGTCCACCGGACGGTCGCCTTGTTGATGTGAATCGGTGTCGCCTCGCCGGGCAGGTCAACCAGAAGTTCCAGCTGCATGCCGGTGAACGGTTTGATGACACTCTCCAGCCGACAACCCTTCAGGGACAGATCCTTTACTGAGGCGTTGTATCGAAGCTTATCCCTTTGGACCAACGTGCTGGATATGGTAACTGGATAGCGAGGGAATTTCCGAACAACCATGCCTATGTCCTCATCTCTTGTCGCCGGGCGCTCACCGGCCCGCGAACATAACGGAATTCAGTCCGCGTGAATCAGAAGTTGTCTTTATAGAGCATTCTACTGAGCAGACTATTGGTCCGAACTCATCTTGTCAACGAAAAGCCGGATACCAACAGTCATGGGTGGAGAGGTGAGAAAAGTGGGGGACTGGTCTAGTCTGTTTGGTCAGTTGTTACCAGCGGTAACCCCAATACCCATGATGTCGGTGACCTCCGAAATGACGGGAGTAGGGACCGTAGTAGGGGGACGCGTAAAGTCCGGAGTTCCCAAAGTGAAGGCCGAACCCGAGGCCGAACGGGTAGGCATAAGAGTAGGGAACAGGGATTACGCTAGTGGTCGGACGTTCTATCAGTTGTCGTTGTAAATCAGCCGTTGCGGTCGATTGCCGATCGAGTTGGCTTTTTAGTTGACTGACGGTTCCTTCTTGGGCTTGGAGTTTTCCTTCCAGCTCGGCGATCTTTTTCTGTTGTGCCTCGATCAAAGCGTTGACACAGCGCGTCTGTGCATCACCAGTATAGTTAGAACACTCCCACGGCACGTGGAGGGTTTCCGCCGTAGATGGAAGCGGGAACCCTATGAAGGCCACACTTCCAACCAAAATAGAGGCTTGTATGGAAAGATATCGGAACGTTTTCTGGTTCATGGCTCCCTCCCCGCGGGGGTATCTAGAGCCTACCACGAGGGAGGAGCTTTGAACAGATTGCCCGGGAGCTTGTGACGAAAGCTCCTTCATGATGCACATGCTGCGCGGTGTTTGATTTTTGTCGGACGGGACTTCTACAATGCCATCGACTGAACAGCAGTGGTGGGAAGGCATCGGCACATGCCCGCGCGATCTCCATCCAACAAAAAGAAATCTCGCAAGGCTCGCTTACCGGATTCTTCTACGAGGCGTCGATTTCAACGGCGGCTTCTACAGTGGTACGCGGAGCATGGCCGCGATCTGCCGTGGCGAAAAACTTCTGACCCCTATCATATACTCGTCTCCGAAGTAATGCTGCAGCAGACACAAGTCGATCGGGTCATCCCCAAATACCACGAATTTCTGGAGCGGTATCCGAGCTTCGAAGATCTGGCGGAGGCGCCGGTGGCGGAGGTCAAGAAAACCTGGTACCCCCTGGGCTACAACATTCGACCCGAACGGTTGCACGGGATTGCTTGCGAAACGGTGGAGCGGTATGGAGGGAAATTGCCTAATGATGCCGATGAGTTGCTCTCGTTTAAAGGGATTGGGCGCTATACCGCCGGAGCGATTCGCTCATTTGCGTTCAATGAAGATGCGCCGATTCTGGACACGAATGTGATCCGGGTTTTGCACCGGATCTTTGTTGCCGAAGGCGATCCAAAAACTCAGAAGACGAGGTTATGGGACTTATCGGAAGCCCTGATTCCAGCGGGGAAAGGGTACGACTTTAATCAGGCCATTATGGACTTTGGGGCGATGGTGTGTACGGCCCGTGATCCATACTGTCTCCTGTGCCCCATGAAATCTATCTGCAAGACATACCCGTTCTCTCGGACCTCAATCGAACAAGAGTAGGCTGACTATGCGGGTCATTGAAGTTGCGGCAGGGATCATTCATCGTCAGGGACGGTATCTGATCGCTCGTCGAAAGCCCGGTGTCCATCTGGCGGGATTCTGGGAGTTCCCCGGTGGGAAACGAGAAGCGGGAGAGTCGTTAGCGGAATGTCTGCAGCGGGAGCTATTCGAAGAGCTCAGTATTTCCATCGACCTCCCGATTCCGTATCAGATCGTCCGTCACGACTATCCGGATAAGATCGTGGAATTGCATTTCTTTCGCTGTACTATTGAACAGGGAGAGCCTATTCCAATCGGCTGTGAGGAGATTCGGTGGGTGCCTCCCGAGGAGCTGGCGCGGTTTAGGTTCCCTCCAGCCGACCAGGCCATCATTCAGGCTCTCCAACGTGATGCATTAGGAGCTTCTCGATGAAGGTTGTGCTCGACATTGAAACGGTTCAGGCTCCTCGCGAAGAGTGGGCTCGTCTTGTAGGGAAGCCCTCCACAAGGGATGAAGCTTCTCTGATCGAGGAACGGTACGATCTCTTTGCGGCTGGAGCTGCTGAGGAGCAGCGTCGCGCGGAGGATGAGTCCTATGCCAAATCGTCGTTCGACGGGACTTTCAGCCGCATCGTCTGCATCGGTCTGCTGGAGTTTTCCGATCAGATGGAAGCGCGGAGCGCCGTCGCTTGGTATGGGGCCAACGAACACGAGTTGCTTCGCCAATTTTGGGCCCGCCTGGCTCAGGACCGCCCCACGTTGTACATTACGCACAATGGGCTTGGGTTTGATCTCCCGTTCATCAAGAAACGGTCGATCATCAATCAGGTGAAGCCCAGTCTTGAGATCAATCTGGCCAAGTTCCGGAGTGAACCGGTCTATGACACGATGGCGATCTGGAGCAATTGGGATATGCGGGGGTGGGTCAAGCTCGATGTGCTCGCCCGAGCGCTGCAGGTAGAAACCAAGTCAGGGAGCGGGGAACAAGTCGCCGAGATGTGGGAGAAGAGGCAGAGGCGTGAACTGGCCCACTATTGTTTACAGGATACGTATGTGACGTATGCGTGCTACTGCCGTATGAACTTTCGCCAGCCGTTATCTCGAGAAGTCGTCTTGTTACAACCCGAGCTCCACGATGTGGGCTGATTCACACGGTGCTCACCGGACCTTGCGGGCCTCAGCGGACTTCTTTTTCTGAGCTGGTTTGGCCGATGCCTTGGTAGCCTTCAAAGCTTTCACTTCCTCCGCACGTTGACGGAGCTCTTTCTTCATACGGGCCGCTTCTTTTTTGAGGGTGGCGATTTCTGAATCCTTCATTTTGTTGGCCGCACGCGCGTCGCGCAGCTCATCCAGCTTCTTGTTCAACAGGTCATCGCCGTTCAGTTCGGTGAATTCCCCATACAGAGAACCATTCGCATGGAGGTCCTGGCCGGCGGCCATCAATTCCGGTTCTGGCACAGTCCTTCCAGCAATGGCCGCTGGCTCAACAGTAGGCTCTGGAACCTTTGCGAGAGCCTGTTGGTCGATGATCATCGTGACCGCACGGCTTCCCATCGCAACAAAGGAAGGAGCCTTCTCAAGGCGAGCCACAGAGTTTGGGACGAATCCAGATGCCCGATTATCTGTCGAAGGGGCAATGGTCAGATGCAATGAGCCGTTACGGAGATAGAGGGTGCCCGCAGTGGGTTCAGCGCCTGACCCTGCCGATGAAGACACCTTGAAACCGACAATTTGATCCGGTTTCGCTTGCGATAAGCTTTGGGCTAGCAGGGGAGCAAGAAACACGGCGTCCTCATCGCTGAATACTCTCATCGGCTTGCTGCCACTGGCGGGCATTTGCAACGCACTATCAGTCACCACGCCTTTGACGACTTTCAGCATCGTCATGGGGTCGATCATGGCCGGGTGACTTGCTTCAAACGACCAATCTGCGACTTGCTTGAGATAGACGGATCCCTTTGCATCCTTGTGAACCGTCGCCTCTCCGGAAAACATCGAGCATCCACCTGCGAGCAGACTCAGATACGTCAGTACACCGACATAGTGGGCCCTGCGAAGAGTTAAATATGCGCGCATGTGAGTTCTCCTCATCTTTCGTCCCGTCTGGTCCTACGTGAGGACTGTCTGGGTTAACAGCGATTTGTCTCGATCTATCCGTACCTAACAATCAACGCTGGAATTACCAGATATCGAATCCCATGAGGACCATACCTATTGCCAACCATCCGAAGACCCCGACGGCAATGATCACCTCGAGTGTCATGCGAGATTCGGGAGGGGTGGAATTAGGCTTTGAATCCAAATCAGCGGGCTTCATAACGAGAGGCAAAATTCATCGTTGCGACAATCGACAGACTTTCAAGCCAAGCAAGGTTCATGCCTTTTATGGCTTTCAGGGTAATCTGGAAGAAGCAGCGCAACCATGAAGCGTGATCTTGTCAACGCTGAAAGCTTGGAAGGTTTTTAGGGAGGGGAAAAGTTCGACGGCTCCTAGACAGTTTGTCATTAATGATCATGCTGTTAGGCGTGGGTTATCCCCTTCAACGGAGGTAAAAGAGGTCTGGAAATATTTGAGAGCGAAGCGGCGATCAACGCGACCCAAGGCAGAGGGCTAGGTATGACAGCCAGAAGAACCGTCAAAAGAAAGACGGTGGAATCGTCAGAAAATGTTCGGCTTCAAGGTCGGGCGTACAGAATTGCACCGAAATGTGAGACAGGTGTCTCATATGGAAAACAGCCCAAGTGTCTCAGGCGGTCATTTTCCGTAGAGGGTCGCGGCCGAGGCATCGAATATATGCTTCGTCACCATAGCACCTGGACCTGGGTGACCGGTGTGCTTGTCCCAGACCACCGTGATGTTCCCATCCGTTTTCCCCATTCCTTGACTTGATGAACGGGTGGCGTCACCCTCGACTAAAATCACTACCTCTTTGCCGATATGGCGGCGGTTGCGGTCTGCCGTGATCGCCCGTTGCATGTCGACGAGCTGGGATACCCGTTGGCCCTTTACCTGGTCCGGCACATCGTCGGCATATTTTCTTGCGGCAATCGTATTCTTTCGTTCCGAATACTTGAAGATATAGGCTGAGTCGAGATGAGCCTGTTCCACCAGACGGAAGGTGGCTTGGAAGTCGTCCTCGGATTCAGAACAGAACCCACAGATGATATCCGTGGTCAGGACGATGTCTGGGATAGCGTGTCTGATGCGATCGACCAAGGCTAGGTAGTCGGCTCCTGTATAGGTCCGCCCCATTAATTCGAGGATTCGATCACTTCCCGATTGAAGCGGCAGATGGATGTGTTTGCAGACCCTAGGGTGTGTGGCAATGGCTTCGATCAATGTGGGTGGAAAGTCTTTGGGATGGGGAGAGGTAAACCGTACCCGTTCGATGTTGGCCTGGTCTGCGACGGCCCTAATGAGTGTGGCAAAGTCCCACTCTCCATGGCGGTAGGAATTTACATTCTGGCCAAGCAAGGTGACTTGCTTAAACCCGCGGGCGGCAGCGTCACGAGCTTCGGTCAAGATGGATTCCGGATCGCGGGACCGTTCACGTCCTCTGGTATAAGGAACGACACAGAACGAACAAAAGTTATCGCATCCGCGCATCACGGTAATCCAGGCATTCACCCGGCTGTCGCGGTCCGGCAGGATCCCTTCATAGGTTTCATATTCGGAGAGATCGAGGGCGAATCCCTTCTTCGCTAATCCCTGTTCTTGTGCTGCGAGCGCGGTGGTCAGCAATGAAGGGAGTTGTCGGTACGAATCTGGGCCGGCGAGGACGTCGACGATGGGTGCCTTGTCCGCGAGGTCGGTCTTTAAATTCTGGGCCATGCACCCCAGCACGCCGACGACAAGGGGGCGTTGTTTCTTGACCGCTCTCAACTCGGAAAGGTGCGCGTAAATCTTATTGTGAGCATTCTCTCTGATGGCGCAGGTATTGACCAGCAAGACATCGGCTCGTTCACGGTCCTCCGTGAAGACAAAGCCTTGCTGCTTCAGCAGCGAGCGAACCAGCTCGCTGTCAGCCTCATTCATCTGGCAGCCGAACGTTTCGATATGCACGTAAGGGAAGGTTTTCAGACTCATAGTATTGCCATCGCGGTGTGTCTTGGCTGGGTTGGAGCGATATGGCCGAATGTGCAGCGGTCGGTTGCAGCGGTGATTGTTACCGGCATGATCTGATTCCGAAGATCTTTGGTACCCGTCACTGCCACCTTTGTGAAGTTCGGAGTCGTGCCGAAGCGATGGGAATCCTTTCCGCCGGATTCGAAGAGGACCGGGAGCGTTTTGCCGATCTGTCCATTGTGAAAGACGAGGCGTTTGGCTCGATCCAAGTTCAGCAGAATATCCGTACGATTTTTTGCTATCGCTGAAGAGACTTGCTGCTTAATCCGGAGAGCAGCGGTCCCAGGTCGTGGGGAGTAGGGAAACACATGGAGATAGGAGAAGGGGAGGTCGGTCGCAATGGCCACAGTGTTTTGGAATGCCGATTCTGTCTCACCGGGGAATCCAACCATGAGATCGGTTCCAAGCCCGAGGCCGGGAATCTTGGCGAGTGCCGTTTCAATCAGCTTACCGAACGTCTTGACCGTATGCCGCCGATTCATGGCCTCCAAGATTGTGTCGTCGCCGCTTTGCAAGGGGATGTGGAGATAGGGGCAGAACTTTTTTGATGATGCCAGAAGATCAAGCAATTCATCCGTAACGGTGGTGGGTTCAATGGAAGAAATCCGGAGACGCTTGAGATTGGTGACTCGCTCGAGTTGCCGAAGCAAGGCGCAAAAGTCCAGCCCTTGCTGAGTGTACTGGCCGATGTTCACACCGGTGAGCACAATCTCTCTGTAGCCTCGATCCGTCAAACTCTCAGCTTCCCGCACGATGTCTTCGAATTGCCTGCTCCGCTCGTGTCCTCTGGCGAACGGAATAATACAGAAGCTACACATCGCGTTGCAGCCGTCCTGTATCTTAAGCAGGGCGCGGGTTGAATCCGGCTCTGCAAAGTGTGGCAGGTCGAAGTCGCCGCGGGAGATCGTTTTCGTGTGGTGAATCTCGGTGACCGACCGTTTGCGCAGCTCGTGAGCAGCAGGAAGGTAGGCTGGAAGTTCAAGCTTGAACTGGTGGCCGACAATGAGATCGATCCCGGCTTGCTGTTTCAGGGTTTCCATTCCGGTTTGTGCGTAGCAGCCTGTGACGGCAATGAAGGCATGGGGGGAATGTTTGAGAGTCTTCCGAATGAGGTAGCGCGAGGTCCGTTCAGCATCTTCCGTCACGGCACAGGTGTTGAGCACAAGAAGATCTGTCGGCTGGCCGAACTCGACCAGCTCGAACCCCTTCCGTCTGAGTCCCTCTCCGAGGATCGAGGTTTCGGCTTGATTCAATCGGCAGCCAAGCGTATGTAGAGAGGCACGGCTCGTGAGCATAGGGGTGGCATTATAGGGAGTCTGTGCATGGTCCGGCAAGGTAGCCTCCGGCTACCGAATATTGCCTCGCGCGGGCGTGAATTACCTGAACGCGACCGATTCAAGTCGTTGGGGGGACAGTGAAGCTTTTCCGCCTGCAGAGGCTCAGTCTCGCGCTTGCCAGTTTACTGTGGAGCCACTCTCTACCGGGATGGAGCACCGACCGTCTTCCGGCTGAACCTGATCTCAATACGCGCATCGATGAGCTGTACGACCACGAGGCCCGTCTCTTCATCATGCTCTATTCCCTTGGTGGGAATGGTCAGATCGACTACGTGACGGCCCGACTCGTGCAGGACTACTCCCGTAGCAGCTACGGCAATCCCATCTACCAGACCGAATCCCAACCGCTGTTCTACTGGTGGAACCACACCATGTGGAACGATCCAGAGCAGGACGGGGTCAACGGTAACGAGAGGGTCTATCAGGAAAACACCGAGTTCGACCTCTCGCGGTACAAGCCTTGTCTCTTCAATGGCCAGCCCTGTTAGCAGGCTGTGCCATAGGATGAAGCTGCTCCCGCGCGTTTTTTGATTCTGCTGAGATGTGACGAGTCGCGATGGTATTCTGCGTTCCGGCTGAGGGTTTGCTTGCTACACACTAGCCAGTCCGACTCCATCCACTCTCGCATGAGTGAATTCCTGTGACACAAGGGTCGTTCAGTTTTGCTGCGTTATTGAATCGGCGCCTCATTGTGATGCTGCCGTTGGGGTTTGCCTCAGGCCTTCCGCTTGCCCTCACCTCTGGGACGTTACAAGCCTGGCTGACCGTTGAGGGGGTCGACCTCAAGACCATCGGCATTTTCACGCTGGTCGGGCTTCCCTATACACTCAAGTTCCTTTGGGCGCCCGTCATGGATCGTGTGGTTCCGCCGTGGTTGGGGCGTCGTCGTGGATGGATGGTTCTGACGCAGCTCTGTGTCGCGGTTGGCCTCGGGCTGATGGCTCTCACCAATCCCAAGATTCATCCTGGATGGCTTGCGGCCTATGCCGTGCTCGTCGCATTTCTCGCTGCGTCGCTGGACATTGTCTTTGACGCCTATCGAACGGACACGCTCCAGCCTCACGAACGGGGGCTAGGCGCAGCCGTGTGGGTCAATGGCTATCGAATCGCGCTTTTGGCCTCCGGGGCTGGAGCACTGGCGCTCGCCGACTATGTCGGTTGGCAGGCGACCTATCTGTGGATGGCCGCCGTCATGATCGTGGGGGTAGTGATCACCTTGGTCAGCCCCGACCCGACGCGTGTCGCTGATGCCCCCAAAAGTCTGAGGGAAGCTATCGGAGCACCGCTCGCCGAGTTTTTCTCCAGGCCCACGGCAGTAGGGTTCCTGGCCGTGATCATCTTGTACAAGCTTGGCGATGCCTTTGCGTCCGCACTCCAGACCGCCTTTCTCATCGGAGGGCTGGGCTTTTCCGCCACGGAGGTCGGTGCCGTCAAGGGACTCGGGATTTTTGCCACGTTGATAGGAGCCTTTGTTGGTGGGCTGTTGATGACCAAGTCAGGACTTTTGCGCTCCCTCCTGATCTTCGGTGTTTTGCAGGCTGTTTCCAATCTGGGATTCGTCGTCTTGTCGCTGATGGGTAAGAGTTCAGCGATGCTGACGGCGGCCGTTGTGATCGAGAATGTCACGGGAGGGATGGGCACGGCGGCTTTTGTGGCGTTAGTGATGTCCCTTTGCGATCCGCGCTATACGGCGACGCAGTTCGCGCTGTTGTCTTCGTTAGAAGCGTTAGGACGGGTCTTTGCCGGTCGTCCCTCAGCGGATCTTGTCGAGATGGTAGGATGGACGCAATTTTATGTTTTGACCGTGGTGGTGGCTTTACCGGGCCTCTGGGCGGTCTGGCGGGTCCGTCGTTCTATCGAGCCGGAGCCGCAAAGTGGTACGTGTGCTCCCGCTCTGAAGCCAGTAGCCTCGCAAGTTTCCGAGTGATTACGACAGTCGTCGTTGAAGGAAGAGCACGAAGATCATGAGAGTCGGAAGCGGAGCCAGGATGAACGGTACCAACCAGAGCCAGACGTTTTTACCGCGGACGCGGGCCTGGTCGATCATCCAGACGAAGAGCCAGACCAGCAGGCAGGCATAGTTCAAGATGATCCATTGCGTTGTGTGAGTCTTGAGCACACTCGTGCTCTCCGAAGGGCCCTGGAACAGGAAGATGGTCAACAGCAGTACGAATGTGCCTAACAGGCCCCCGATGAGTTTCTTGCTCCAGACGAACATAACCGCCTCCTGGCTCAAGGAATGTGGGTACGAAACCGGGGTAAGCTAATTGCCAGACCGTCGTTTGTCAAATCGGCAAATGGGATTGGTCTGTTGACCTGATCCCAGATCGTGAGAGGAAAGGTCCCGAAGAAGTCATGAGTCTTTTTCGCTTGACCGTGATCGTCGGTGCTCTTGCAGGAGCAGTCGGTTTGGCATGGTCCAACCCAACCATGGACGACTATTTGGGCTTCGTTGAGCGGGAATTGGGGAAAGCGATAGACCGAATGGACCAGGGCGCACCGACCCGGGAGCAACAATTCATTCGCCAGGTGTTTCGGTCGCAAAGTAGGAAGTTACTGGAATCATTCGTTCGGCCGAATACGGCGCGACACAATTGGGGAATCATGAGTCAGTATGAAACGCAGGTGGCGGATACCAAAGTCATCGTACTGGGTCTCGGTGGTCGGTTTATTCCGATTCAGGGAGTCGAGGAAGCCGCGCTAAAAATCGGCCGAATGGCCTTTTAGAAAGAAAAAATGGCTGGGGTCATCTGCGGAAGCTTCGCATATCGGCTTATTTTTGTGGATAACCTCCTTCAGACGTGCCCCAAATAGGCGGTGAGATTCGCGATTCAACTATTCACAGCCTTTCCTCTCACTTCCCAAAGATCCACAATACTTGGTGTTGACAAAAAAACATGCTAGCTATATGTAGTTGACTGCTGGTGACAAACACATTTTATCCATCGCACATGACAGCGACCAGCAGCAACCCACAATCCATTGCCTACCAGGGGGAGGGCTACCGTGAAAATTGACCGGAGATTTACCAATCGCGGAGTGAGCCCCTACGAGGGGCTGCCGTTCGTGAAACGGTCGTCCGAGATTCGCAACCCCGACGGGTCCACTGTGTTCAAGCTCGACAATATCGACGTGCCAGAGACCTGGTCTCAGTTGGCCGTCGACATTTTGGCACAAAAATACTTTCGGAAAGCGGGAATTCCCCAACGCGATGAGAACGGTCAGCCCCTTGTCGATTCGGACGGCAAGCCGGTGCTCGGGGGCGAGCGGGATGCTCGCCAGGTTTTTGAGCGTATGGCCGGATGCTGGACCCATTGGGGCAAGTCACACGGGTATTTTAAGACCACGGAAGATGCCGAGTCCTTTCACGATGAGATGTGCTACATGCTGGCGCATCAAATGGCCGCTCCCAATTCTCCCCAATGGTTCAACACCGGCCTTCACTATGCGTATGGCTTGTCTGGACCGGCGCAGGGGCACTATTACGTCGATCCCAAAACGCAGGAGGTGGTCAAAGCCACCAATGCGTTCGAACATCCTCAGCCCCATGCCTGTTTCATTCAATCGATCGAGGATGATCTCGTGAACGAGAACGGGATCATGGATCTCTGGGTACGGGAGGCTCGCCTATTCAAGTATGGTTCGGGGACCGGGACGAACTTTTCGAGGTTGCGAGGTGATGGCGAAGGACTTTCAGGCGGCGGCAGGTCTTCTGGGCTTATGTCCTTCCTCAAGATCGGGGATCGCGCGGCAGGGGCGATCAAGTCCGGCGGGACCACTCGCCGCGCCGCGAAGATGGTCTGTTTAGACCTCGACCATCCGGATATCGAGGAATTCATCGATTGGAAGGTCGTCGAAGAACAAAAAGTTGCGGCGATGGTGACGGGTTCGAAGATCTGCGCGCAGCGCCTCAACGCGGTCTTGAAGGCCTGTCATACGGTCGACGGTGACGGGGCTCTCAGGCTGGATCTTGATCATAAAACGAATCCGGTCCTACGCGAGGCGTTGACGTTGGCCCGTCGTGATCTGGTGCCGGAGGCGTACATCCAGCGGATGTTCTCCTATGCGCAGCAGGGGTTCACGCATTTCCTGTTTCATGAATACGACACCAATTGGGACGGCAAAGCCTATCAGACGGTCTCCGGCCAAAATTCGAACAACAGTGTCAGAATCCCCAATGAGTTTTTTGCCGTACTCGAAGCCGACGGTGACTGGCAACTCAAACGCCGTACAAACGGCAAGGTATGCAAGACCATCAAGGCCAGGGACCTATGGGATCGAATCGCCTGGGCGGCCTGGATTTGTGCGGATCCTGGAACGCAATACGATACGACCATCAACGAATGGCATACCTGTCCGGAAGACGGCCGGATCAATGCGTCCAACCCTTGTTCCGAATACATGTTTTTGGACGATACTGCTTGCAACCTGGCTTCGCTCAACCTCACCAAGTTTTATAGCGCTGACGGGCAGTTCGAATTGGAGCATTTCCGCCACGCCGTTCGACTGTGGACGATTGCCTTGGAAATCAGCGTCTTGATGGCTTCGTTCCCGAGCCGCTCGATCGCCGAAAAGAGCTATCAATTCCGGACGTTGGGGTTGGGCTATGCGAATCTCGGCACCGTCCTGATGCGGTTGGGGATTCCCTATGATTCTCCCAAAGCGCTGGCGATTTGTGGAGTTATCACGTCCATCATGACCGGGGAAGCCTACCGCGCATCCGCGGAAATGGCTGCCGAATTGTCGCCCTTTCCTGGCTACGCAAAGAATCGGGACCACATGCTCCGCGTGATCCGCAACCACCGGCGGGCTGCATACCAAGTGCCCCATACCGAATATGAAGGCTTGACGATTGCGCCGATGGGAATTCGTCCCGAACACTGTCCTCCGGACATGCTGCTTGCCGCTCGAAGGGCGTGGGACCATGCGCTTGAGCTTGGGGCGGCCTATGGGTATCGCAATGCGCAGGTGACGGTGATTGCTCCGACCGGCACGATCGGGTTGGTCATGGATTGTGATACTACCGGGATTGAGCCTGACTTTGCGCTGGTGAAGTTCAAGAAGCTGGCGGGGGGAGGCTACTTCAAGATCATCAATCAAAGCCTGCCGCCCGCGTTGACCAATCTCGGCTACACGGACCAACAGGCTCAGCAGATCGTCCGCTACTGTGTCGGTGCGCAGACGCTCAAAGGCGCGCCCTTTATCGATCATGACACGCTGCGTCAGAAGGGATTCGACGATGCAGCCTTAGATCGACTCGAGTCTGGGTTGCGGCAGGCGTTCGAAATTCAGTTCGCCTTTAATAAGTTTATCCTGGGGGAAGCCTTTTGCGTGGAACAGCTCGGCCTCACCGAGGGGCAACTCAATGAGCCGAATTTCAATATGCTGAAGGCACTTGGCTTTACGCAAGAAGAGATCGCTGCTGCGAACGATTTCTGTTCTGGGACGATGACGGTAGAGGGCGCGCCGCATTTGCGTGCCGAACACCTTGCGGTCTTCGATTGTGCTAATCGATGCGGACGAATCGGACGACGCTCTATTGCCGTCGATGCCCATATCCGCATGATGGCCGCGGCGCAGCCGTTTATCAGCGGCGCGATCAGCAAGACTATCAATATGCCGGCCGAAGCCACCGTGGATGAGGTCAAGGCGTCGTATCTGCTTGCCTGGAAGAGCATGGTGAAAGCGGTGGCCTTGTATCGTGACGGGTCCAAGCTCAGCCAGCCATTGAGCGCATCGACCGACAGTGGGAAGGCGATCGAAGCGACGACCGGTGTCATGGAGATGGCTGAAAAAGTGACCGAGCGGGTGCTCGTTCGGTACCTTGCCAAACGCCGCCCGCTGCCGGGTCGGCGCAACGGGTACACCCAAAAAGCGATTGTCGGCGGACACAAGCTGTATTTGCGAACCGGTGAATATGAAGATGGGACCGTCGGGGAAATCTTTTTGGACATGCACAAGGAGGGCGCGGCGTTCAGAAGTCTCATGAACTGCTTTGCGATCGCCATCTCGCTTGGGCTTCAGCACGGCGTCCCACTGGAAGAATTTGTTGAAGCCTTCGTCTTCACGCGGTTTGAGCCGAACGGTCCCGTCAAACTGAATGATCGGATCAAGATGTCGACCTCGATCATCGATTACATCTTCCGCGAACTTGCCGTCACCTATCTTGACCGGTATGATCTTGCGCAGGTGAAAGAAGAAGATCTGCGCATGGATTCAATGAAGAAAGACGATATGGACCCTGAATGCTTCGAGGAAGAAGCTGATCTCGATGCGCTGGCGAAATCTTCCGTCGTGACGGAACACTTTCCGATCCGTCGAAACGGCGGAAAAGGAAACGGCCATGGAAACGGACATCGCGTCGCCCGACAAGTGGAGCTCATGCGCGAGACTCTGACTCTGACAGAAATACAAAGTGCCAAAGATGCTAGAGTAAAGGGCTACGAGGGCGATCCTTGTCCCGAATGTAAACAGTTCACCATGGTTCGGAACGGGACCTGTCTCAAGTGTGTCAGTTGCGGTGCGACGAGTGGATGCTCATAAAGGAGTGAGTCCATGCAAAGTAAATCTCCATCATCGTGCATCTGCTGTAGAAAACGGCGAATTCAGCACAGGCGATTCGGTACGGGGGCGCTGGTGATCCGGCGGGTCAGGAGTCGAAAGGTTTTCTCAAAACCGATAGACTCTTCCAGGAATTGTGAGCATCGGAGGGGGTGGTCTCCGTTGCAAGTGGCTCGCTTGGCGAGGCGCAGACGGTTCTAACGGGGACGAGCCCAGAGGAGTTCGGCTATGCCGGTCGCAACGCAGCTTGTCATCAGCGGTCAAAGTAAACCAGGGGCTCTTGCCAGAGTCACGGCCGTGCTTGGAGAAGCTGGAGTGAACATTAAAGCATTTTCCGCTCCGGAAGTGACGGGTGCGGGAAAGCTGCGCTTGCTTGTGGCTGATCTCGATGGTGCTCGCGCGGCCCTTCGCGCGGCGAAAATCAAGTTTGGGGAAGAAACGGCTCTGCTGTTGAGCCTTGAGAACAAGCCTGGCGCATTGAGAAAAGTAGCCGAACTGTTGATGAAGAGTCGGATCAACATCAAGTGCGGTTACTGCACGCCCTCACGGGAAGGGAAACGGGCGCTCGTCGTCCTGACGGTTTCCAACACCGACAAAGCGTTGACTATTCTGCGCAATCAATCCCTTGACGAGTTTTGACCGTGCGGCCGTGGCCGCACACGGGTATTGCTTCGACGATTATCTTCATAGGTCTTGTGGGGGGGCTTCTCGCGCAAGGCTGCACAGGACCTTCCCGTCAGATCAATCGATTCCCCGGATATCCAGTAGGCGTAGTGGAGCGCGGTGAGGCCTCGTGGTATGGCCCAGGTTTTCATGGAAACAAGACCGCGAATGGGGAGCGGTACGACATGCATAAGCTGACAGCTGCGCATCGAACACTGCCGCTCGGGTCTGTGGCAGTGGTTCGTTCCTTGACCTCTGGGCGACAGGTCACGGTCAGGGTGAACGATCGAGGGCCGTTCGCGAGGGGGCGGATCTTGGACCTTTCATTAGCCGGCGCTCGAGCACTGGACATGGTGAAGAACGGAACAGACCGAGTCGAGCTTCGAGTCATCGATTATGTCGCTCAACCGGAAGGAATGGGTCCGTTACGAGTTCAAGCTGGAGCATTTGCAGACTATGAGAATGCACGGGCATTGTTGGAACGAGTCCGGCGAGACTTTCCCGATGGATGGATCATGCATGTCGATCTCCCTGAGGGACGCCGTTACCGCGTTCGGTTTGGTCGGTTCCAGACCGAGTCGGAGGCGCAGCGGTTTGCAGATCGGTTCACTCGAACGGTTGGCCTTAAATCATTAGTTATTCGAGATGATGGCTAGACTAAGAGCAATGGGCAGAGCCGAAGGGTTTGAGCCGACTCCTGCAACAATGATATTCCGGAAGTATTTGATTTTGCAGTAACGTTTTTCGAACTGCTTGCCTGCTTTTGATCCCTATGGTACATCTAGCTACTGTGACTCCTATGTTAAATCGTTCGGTCATTCTAATCTTAAGATCCTCTGAAGGGTGGACGAAGAGATATCCTCTGGGAGACACCCGGCTTCTCATCAAGCCAGCCATATTGGTTCAGCGTCCCTAATACAAGACGGCGATGGACATCCTCATCCTCTTAGGGTTGATAGGGTTATCCGCCATTATTTCTACTGCCGAGATCGGCTTCTTCTCGGTGAACGAAACACGACTAAGAGCGTTAGCGCAAAACGGCAGCAAACGTGCCGAAAAAGCCTTGCAACTCAGGAGTGATCCTCAGCGGCTCTTTTCGACCATCTTGGTAGGCGATCGGCTCGTCAGTACGGCCATCCCGATGTTTGCGACGTTCATTACCTTGAATGCCTATGGAGAGAAGAGCATTTTTGAAGAAGCCATCGCAGTCATGGTCGGTATTTTGACCTTCGTACTATTAGTCTCGGTTGACGTGATTCCCAAGACGCTGGCGGCAAAATTTTCCGTGCCTGTGACCTTGACGTTGGCCTATCCGATCTCCTGGGTTCAGATCATGTTGCACCCGATTCTTTTTCTGATGGTGCCCCTGATCTATAAGTTGACGGGAGGCAAGGGATTAACGCATCCCTTGGTCACGGAAGAAGAGCTGAAGATCATGCTTGATCAGGGTGGGAAGGCCGGGGAGTTGGAGTCCGAAGAGGTCAAGATGATCAAAAACGTGTTCCAGTTGAAGGACATTACGGCGGAAGATGCGATGACGCCGCGCATCTATGTCTTTTCGCTCGATGGGAATCTTCACCTGAAGGAAGCACAGGAACAACTCTTTAATTCCAAGTATTCTAGGATTCCGGTCTATGACGCGACGCTCGATAACATTACGGGCATTCTCTCGAAGACCAAGGCGCTTACCGAACTGGCAAAAGGACGAACTGAATTGCGACTGAAGGATATCGCTCAACCACCCATTTTTGTGCCGGCAGGCAAGACGGCCGACGACCTCATGAAGCAGTTTCAGCAGGAGAAGCGGCATATGGGTATCGTCGTCAACGAGTTCGGCGGGGTCATGGGTCTGGTGACTCTTGAAGACCTCCTCGAAGAAGTGGTCGGTGAAATCGTCGATGAAACGGATATTACGGAAGAACTCATCAAGCGTATTGGGAAGAACCAAATTCTGGTTCATGGACGGACCGAGGTGCGGAAGGTGAACGACTTCCTCAAAGTCGAGCTTGGCGGCGATGAGGCGTTGACGATTGGCGGCTTAATCCAAGAGATTCTCGGCCGAATCCCTTTGGCCGGAGAAGAGATCCGAATCGAGAATTGCCGCTTGGTCGTTCATGAGGCTGATCCCCGGTCGATCCGAAGCGTGCACATTTTTAAAGAGGAAAAAGTGGCGGTCCCGGTCGAAGCATCTGTTGCAGGCTAGACGTTCCCAGACCGATCCAGTAAGCGTTCAAACTCCTCTTCGTTGAGAACTTGCACCCCTAATTTCATCGCCTGATCGCGCTTGGATCCAGGCTCGTCCCCTACCACCACGTAGGTTGTTTTTTTGCTGACACTGGATGATACGGTGCCGCCAAGTCGTTCGACGAGCGAGGCGGCCTCATTCCTCGTCATCCGCGTCAGGCCTCCGGTGAACACAAAGCTTCGTCCCGAGAAGGGTAGATCTGTTGGGCTGGAGGGGGGGGGGAGCCTGCTCTGGATCGAAAGACCAAGCTTCTGCAACTGATCGATGACTCGCCGGTTCGAGCTTTCTTGAAAGTAGGAAAATACGCTTGCCGAAATTTCCGGCCCAATTTCTCTAATCCTCTGAAGCCGATCCTGGTCAGCCGACATGATGGCTTCAAGCGAACCGAACTCCCGCGCAAGTACCTTGGCGATATGTTGCCCGACTTGACGGATTCCAAGCCCCATCAAAAACCGGTCGAGAGGCATCGTCGTGCTCTGCGTAATGGCGTCGAGCAACAAGGTTGATGAACGTTCGGCAAACCCTTCGAGCTGTAACAGTTGCCCTTGATCGAGTCGATACAGATCGGAGAGATCCTTGACGAGCCCTCGATCTACCAACTGCGCAACGGTCTTCTTGCCCAGGCCTTCGATGTTGAGTGCGGCTTTCGAAGCAAAATGTTCGATCGCACCCTTCAGTTGAGCCGGGCACGAGGCCTGGCCCGTACAGTAATAATAGGCGCCTTCTCTGGCGACGGCAGAACCGCATATCGGGCAGGCGCTCGGCATCTGGAAGGGAGCCGATCTGGTTTCGTTGGGGAGGGGTATCCGCTCCGCGATCGCCGGGATCACGTCCCCGGCACGTTCGACCCGCACGGTGTCGCCGACCCGGATATCTTTTCTGGCGACCTCGTCGGCGTTGTGGAGGGTTGCGCGGCTGATGGTTACCCCCCCGACTTCAACCGGTTTTAAGAGCGCCAGGGGAGTGAGCGTCCCGGTTCGACCAACAGATATGGCGATATCCTGCACCTCGGTAATTTCTTTCCGTGGAGGAAATTTGAAGGCGAGAGCCCAACGAGGACTTCGGGATTTCATTCCCAACCGAGCCTGCCAGTCTCCACGGTTGACCTTCACCACCACTCCGTCAATTTCGTAGGCCAGATTGTCACGTTGTTGCGCTGTGGCTCGATGGAACTCCAAGACTTGATGGATGGTGTCACATCGTCGTCTCAGGACTGGAACAGGGAGCCCCCACTGGGTCAATGCCTCAAGCTCGTCCCAGTGTGATTCTGGACGAGGCCCCACCGTTGCCGTCACTTCATAACACGTCAGAACGAGCGGGCGAGAGGCGGTAATCTGGGAGTCGAGCTGCCGAAGTGAACCGGCGGCGGCATTGCGAGGATTGGCGAACGCATCCAGCCCGCGCTCCGTCATGCGACGGTTGAGGGCGTGGAAGTCATCAAGGCGCATATAGACTTCTCCACGCACCGCCAGATGGTCCGGAGGTGTCTTGCCATGCAGGTGGAGCGGCAATGAACGAATCGTCCGGAGATTAATGGTAATGTCCTCACCGATACTGCCGTCTCCACGAGTTGAACCACGAACAAAACGTCCATGATCATAGATCAGCTCAACCGAGAGGCCATCGAATTTTGGCTCGACCGTGTACTCAATCTGGTTTGTTTGAAGCGCTCGTCTCATCCGCTGGTCAAAGACAAGCACTTCGTCGGGATCCACGATGGAATCGAGACTCAACATCGGTTGTTCATGCCGAACCTTTCCGAGCTCGTCCAAAGGGGGCGCGCCGACGCGTTGAGTGGGAGAATCGAGTGTGATTAGTTCGGGGTATTTCTGCTCGAGTTCAACCAGTTCACGAAACAGCCGGTCGTATTCGCCATC
The DNA here is from genome assembly GCA_016715825.1 of Nitrospira sp. Taxonomy (NCBI): domain Bacteria; kingdom Pseudomonadati; phylum Nitrospirota; class Nitrospiria; order Nitrospirales; family Nitrospiraceae; genus Nitrospira; species Nitrospira sp. The sequence continues at coordinate 91,213 of JADJXO010000009.1, forward strand.
GGAAATCTCCGGCTGGTCCTTGACGTAGTAGAGGTAGTCATGATGCCCGATTTGAGCCTTGAGGGCTGTGAGTCGATCTTGGTCAGTTGTCGAGATTTCAGGAGTCGAGGATGAGTCTGGGTACAGTGAATCCTGTCGCATCGCCGTCCTTAAGAATGAGGAACCTGGGAGATCATCTTTTAGATGCAATGGCAGTCAGTGTCGGGCATGGGTCGGGAGAGAGGCGTGAACGAACGCGACAGTAGCATAGGTGGCGGAGCCGGTCAAACCAAAGGACCATCATGTACTTTGACTTTAGCATCGATGGTCACTATTCTAGGATGCTATTTGTCCGTGGAAAATGGGCAAAAGGTAAAGAGGAGGATCTATGCAGAAGGATGAACGCTCAGTGCGTAATCTGGCGAGAATGTTCGCTCTCCTAATTGCCACACTGTGCAGCGGGTCGTTGCTGAGTGGGTGTGTGGTATTGGAAGAAAAGTATAATGCCGAGAAAGCGCGGAGCTTGAATTTTCAACGTCTTTTGGCGCAGGAAGAAAAACGAACGGCTGAATTGGATAGTGACGTCAGGCGCGCGAAGGCCGAACTCGCAGAATACGAGGCGAGGAATCGGGAATTATCTTCCCAAGTGCAGATGGCACGCGAACAGATGGGCCGTCTCCAGGAAGAGGCAGAGGCGATTCGCGAAGCGACGGTGCTCGAACGAAAAGCCTTGGAGGATATGCAGCGGAAAGGCCAATCCCCCACCGTCAAGAAGAAGAAAACCGGAATGCGTAAACCTGCTTCGAGTGAGTTGGATGGGAAGCGTCAGGTCTATGATGATCTGTCGATCAGTGCCGACACAAAGGTGCATGTGGTGAAGCCGGGTGAGACCTTGTTCGGCATTAGTCGGCGGTATGGCATAGAGATGGGGACGTTGAAACAGATCAACAAACTTCCGGATGACATCATTGAAGTCGGCCAAAAACTCCTTCTGGTAGACGAGTAGCTGGAAAGACATGCGGCGGTCTGAGACGTATTCGCTCAACCTGGATGAGTTCCGCTCCTATGCCACGCAGGGAAACCTGATCCCGCTGTTCCGTGAAATCCTGGCGGATCATGACACGCCGGTCTCAGCATTCGCAAAGATCGACCATGGCCCGTCGGCCTACTTGCTGGAAAGCATCCAGGGCGGGGAAAAATGGGCGAGATATTCCTTTCTTGGAAGCGGGTCTCCGCTGGTCATCTATGAAGATCGTGGAGACCTGTGTGTGAAGAAGGGGGCGCACCGCCGACGCATCCCGAGCCGAGGAGCGCCGCTCGATCGCCTGCGGGAGCTCATGGAGGCCTATCGGCCTGTGACGGTTCCGAATCTTCCTCGCTTCATCGGTGGAGCCGTTGGCTACCTTGGGTATGATGTTGTGAAGACGTTCGAGGAGCTCCCGTCCAGCCGAAAAGAGCATCTTGATCTTCCGGACTTTGCATTTCTGTTGACCGAAACCTTGTTGATCTTCGACAACGTGTCGCAAAAGATCAAGGTCGTGGCCAATGCGCATGTCAAATCTACCTCCGAGCGAGATGTGCGTGCAGCGTACCGGCAAGCGACGGGGCGAATCGAGGCCATGATCGACAGGCTGCGCCGGCCCCTGAAGCGCCAGAAGCCGAAGCGCCGACGATCTCCGCTTCGATTCACGGCCAATATGAGCAAGGCTGACTTTGAGAAGATGGTGGCTCGTGCTCAGGAATACATCAAGGCCGGCGATATCTTTCAGTGCGTGCTATCGCAACGGTGGGAAACCAGTCTCCAGGCTCCGCCGTTCCAGCTCTACAGAGCCCTTCGTGTCGTAAATCCCTCGCCCTACATGTACTACTTGCGTATCGCAGGAGTCGAACTGGTCGGCTCATCTCCTGAAATCCTTGTCCGATGCGAAGATGGGTCGGCATCGGTGCGTCCTATTGCTGGGACCAGGCGTCGGGGGGCGACGATGGAAGAAGATGCGGAGCTGGAGCGCCGACTGCTGGCCGACACCAAGGAACGAGCGGAACATATCATGCTGGTGGACCTTGGCCGCAATGATATCGGTCGTGTCGCTGAACGGGGATCGGTTCGTGTCGAGTCATTGATGAATGTCGAGCGGTACTCGCATGTCATGCACATCGTGTCGAATGTCACAGGCACCCTGGGTAGGGGCAAGACAGCGTATGACGTGTTGAAGGCCTGCTTTCCTGCCGGAACCGTGTCAGGGGCACCGAAGATCAGAGCCATGGAAATCATCGAAGAGCTTGAGCCGACGAAGCGTGGGCCCTATGCCGGCGCGGTGGGGTACCTCAGTTTTTCGGGAAATATGGACATGTGTATCAATATCCGAACGGTCGTCGTGTCCCGACATCGGGCGTTTATCCAGGCCGGTGCCGGGATCGTGGCCGACTCCAACCCAGAGCACGAGTACGAAGAGACCTGTAATAAGTCCCGCGCAATGATGAAGGCCATTGAGTTGGCGGAACAGGGGCTCGAGTAGGGTTCGTATGCCACAGGTAGGAGATCGATCAATCGCGCGTTCTTCTCGACGAACATCCACAAGGTATCGGTATCCCCATGCTACTCGTCATCGATAACTACGATTCCTTCACCTATAATTTGGTGCAATATCTTGGGGAGTTGGGCGAGGATGTGCAGGTCTACCGTAACGATAAGATCACGATGGATCAGATTGAGGAGTTGCGTCCGAGTCGAATCGTGATCTCTCCTGGGCCATGTACGCCCAAGGAGGCCGGCATTTCTGTCGAGGCCATCCGTCGATTTGGTGGGAAGATACCCATCCTTGGCGTCTGTTTAGGACACCAGTCGATGGCCGTTGCGTTTGGAGGAGAGGTGATCCGAGCGCAGCGCTTGATGCATGGGAAGACATCGCAGATCACACACGACGGCAAGACCATCTTTCGATCCTTGCCCAATCCGTTTGAGGCCACGCGCTATCACTCTCTGATTGTGAATCGAGTCAACCTTCCCGATTGTTTGGAGATCTCCGCTGAGACCGCCGAAGGTGAGATCATGGGGCTTCGACATACAACGCTCTGTGTCGAGGGGGTTCAATTTCATCCGGAATCGATTCTGACGACTGCCGGGAAGGATTTGCTCCGCAACTACTTGAAGCTTTAAATGGCGCCATCCTCGTTCGACCATGATTAAAGACGCACTCGCAAAGCTCGCCGACAGAACGGATCTTACCGTACAAGAGGCTGAAACCGTCATGCTCGAGATCATGGACGGAGTGGCGACCTCATCACAGGTGGCGGCCTATCTCATGGGACTCAGGCAGAAAGAAGAATCTGTTTCCGAGATCGTCGGTTCAGTCAACGCGATGCGATCCCGAGCCACGAAGATCAGAGTCGGCTCGTCGGTCGTGGTGGATACCTGCGGAACCGGTGGCGATGGGGCCAATACGTTCAACATTTCCACGGCTGCGGCATTTGTGGTGGCCGGCGCGGGCATCACGGTGGCGAAGCATGGTAATCGCTCGGTTTCGTCCAGATCCGGCAGCGCCGATGTGCTGAGTGTCCTCGGAGTCAAGATCGACTTGGAGCCGGAACGCGTTGCGGATTGCATCGACGAAGTCGGCATTGGGTTCTTATATGCACCGCTCTACCACGGCGCGATGAAACAATGTGCCGGGGTTCGGCAAGAGATGGGGATTCGGACTATTTTGAACGTGCTGGGCCCGTTGGCGAATCCGGCTAGTGCTACCCATCAAGTATTGGGAGTCTATGATTCGAAATGGACAGACATTCTTGGGCGGGTCTTGTTGGAGCTCGGGTCACAGCATTGTTTCGTCATTCATGGGATGGATGGTCTGGATGAAATCACCCTGTCGGATCGAACCAGAGTTTCAGAGGGGAAAAGTGGAGTGGTGACGAGTTATTTTATTGCCCCGGAGGAGTTCGATTTGCCGCGCGTCTCGAAAAAAGAGTTTGCAGGTGGCACGTCGGAGGACAATGCGCATATCATCCAGGACATTGTGCAGGGTCGGAAAGGCCCGAAACGAGACATGGTGTGTTTGAATGCCGCTCCGGCCATGGTGGTGGGACAAAAGGCAAAAACACTCAAGGAAGGGTTCCTTCTCGCCCAACGTACCATCGATGCAGGAGCTGCGGCCGAGAAACTGGAACGACTCATTGCGTTTACGACGAAGCACGGCTAACTCATGATCCTGGATCGTATCCTCGAACATAAGAAGGCGGAACTGAGGCATAAGCAGAGCCGTTCGTACCTGGCGGATCTCAAAGCGGCGATTCGAGACGTGCCACCGACGCTTGGCTTTGCCGTCAGGTTAGATGCAACCAAGCCTCTCGCTAGCCCCGCCTTGATTGCCGAGGTGAAGAAAGCCTCGCCAAGTCTAGGGCTTTTACGTCCTGAATTTGAAGAGGCGTTTGATTATCTCGGATTTGCTCGGACCTATCATGAACAAGGGGCATCAGCTGTTTCGGTGTTGACCGACAAGGATTTCTTCCAAGGAGATCTCCAATATCTGAAAGCCATTAAGCGTGCGATACCGATTCCTGCCCTCAATAAAGAGTTCATGGTCGACGATGTGCAGTTTTATGAAGCGCGTGCGCATGGTGCCGATGCGATCTTGCTCATCGTGGCTGCATTGGAACGGCGCCAGTTGATGGATTTTTATGCGTTAGCCACTGAACTTGGAATGGATAGCCTCTTCGAAACCCATCACGAGCGAGAGTTGGATACGGTCTTGGAGTGGATTCCTACCGCGAGAATGATTGGGATCAATAACCGTGATCTCAAGACCTTCACGACCGACCTCAACGTGACCTTTCGACTGGCAAACCGAATTCCTCCGGACAAGCTGATCATCAGTGAAAGTGGGATTCATACACGGAATGATGTGGTGAAGCTGAACGAGGCCGGTATTCATGCCATGTTGATCGGAGAGTCCCTCATTCGCGCTGAACACACATCCGATAAGGTCCGGGAGTTGCTTGGGATCGGACCGAACAGCGCACGGTCTGCCTAGCCCAGTCACGATGAAAGTCAAGATCTGCGGGATTACCAATAGGGAGGACGCAGAGGTTGCAGCACAGGCAGGCGCTGATGCGCTGGGCTTTGTCATGTACCGGAAAAGCCCGCGATTCGTGGAGCCTGCGGTGGCGAGAGCCATTGTCGCCGGACTTCCGCCGTTCGTACTGCCGATCGGTGTGTTTGTGAATGAAGAGTCTGCCAAGGTCAGGGGGCTTATGGATGAATGTGGGTTTGCGTTGGCTCAGCTGCATGGCGATGAATCAGCTCTGTATTGTCAGAGCCTCGGTCGCCCCGCATTGAAGGCCATACGCCTGAAGGATCGCGGGACGTTTCTTGCGCTGGGTGAGTTCCAAGGGAGGGCGAATATCCGAGGATTTCTCATCGACGCCTTTTCAGATCAGGCCTATGGTGGGACAGGGCAGACGGTCGATTGGACCTTGGCGCAGGAAGCCGCTCGCTCGGCGCCCATCATCTTGGCCGGTGGACTCACTCCAGTTAATGTGGCCGACGCGATTACCCATGTGCGCCCCTATGGGGTTGATGTGAGCAGTGGCGTGGAACAGAGCCCCGGCAAGAAAGATCCAGACAAAGTCAAAGCCTTCATTCAATCGGTACGCCTTGTGTCTATCTGATCGCCGCGGATATACTGCCAACCCGTTATTGAGGAGAGCTTGATCCCATGTCGATGCTTCCAGATAGTCATGGCCGGTTCGGACCGTATGGTGGCCGGTATGTACCGGAAACCCTCATGCCGGCGCTCTTGGAATTGGAAGAAGAATATGCCAAAGCCAAGAAAGACCGCCGGTTTCAGACCGATCTCGCTTATTACCTCAAACAGTACGTGGGACGTCCGACCAGTCTCTACAGTGCCGATCGACTCACGAAAAAACTGGGCGGCGCCAAGATTTACCTGAAACGTGAAGACCTCTGCCATACCGGTGCGCACAAGATCAACAATGCCATCGGGCAAGTGTTGCTGGCCATGCGCATGAAGAAGCGGCGCATCATTGCTGAGACCGGAGCCGGTCAGCACGGTGTGGCAACTGCCACGGCGGCCGCGTTGTTCGGACTGGAATGCGAAATCTATATGGGCACAGAAGACATGCAGCGGCAGGCGTTGAATGTCTTCCGCATGCGGTTACTCGGTGCAAAAGTGACCGGAGTTGATGCCGGCAGTCGTACATTGAAAGATGCCATCAGTGAAGCGATGCGGGATTGGACGACCAATGTCCGCACGACCCATTACATCCTGGGTTCGGTGCTTGGGGCCCACCCCTATCCCATGATGATCCGTGACTTTCAGGCGATCATTGGAAAGGAAGCGCGAAAACAGATTCTTGCCGCGGAGGGCAAGTTGCCGAATTATCTGGTGGCCTGTGTTGGAGGCGGGAGTAATTCGATCGGGCTGTTCCATGCGTTTCTGGAGGATCGCAAGGTCAAGATGGTTGGGGTCGAAGCCGGAGGGAGCGGGATTGAGAACGGCAAACATGCCGCGCGGTTTTCCGGTGGGAAACCAGGGGTCTTGCAAGGCACCATGACGTATCTGCTGCAGGACGAGAACGGGCAGATCAATTTGACCCATTCCGTCTCAGCAGGCTTGGACTATGCCGCGGTCGGTCCGGAACACAGTCTCTATCACGATCAAGGCCGCATCGAGTACACCTACGCGACAGATGGTGAAGCGCTGGCTGCCTTTGATCTCCTGGCGCATGAAGAGGGCATCGTGCCGGCGTTGGAAAGCGCACATGCCATTGCAGAAGTCGTCAAGTTAGCGCCAAGGCTCAAGAAGTCGCAGCTCATCATTGCCAACCTCTCCGGTCGTGGGGACAAAGATGTGCAACAGGTGGCTAAGATGCGGGGGGTGGAGTTATGACCGGTCGGTTGGAGGCGACCTTTGCTCGTCTGCGCGCCAAGAGAGAGAAAGCGCTCATTGCCTACCTCATGGCGGGTGACCCGGGGCTGCCCGAAACAGAACAGCTGGTTGTAGCCCTAGAACAGGCGGGGGCCGATATCATCGAACTGGGAGTGCCCTTCTCAGATCCAATCGCAGACGGGCCGGTCATTCAGCAGGCGGCCGAACGGGCGTTGAAGAGCGGCACGACACTACGGAAAATTCTGACGTCAATCAAGTCGCTCAGGCAGCGCACGGAGATCCCGATCGTCCTCATGCTGTACTACAACTCGATCCATGCGATGGGGTATCAGGAGTTTTGCACGGCTGCAAGTACTGCCGGCGTGGATGGGTTGATCGTGCCGGATATGCCGCCGGATGAGGCGGGTCCGCTCAAAGGCCCGGCCGATGCCGCAGGACTACCGCTCATCTTCTTACTTGCTCCGACCAGCACAGCCAGTCGGCGAAAACTGGTGGCGGAAGAATCGCACGGGTTTGTCTATTACGTCTCGTTGACGGGGATTACCGGCGCGAAGCTCAGCAATGTGACGGATATCCAAGAGAACGTCAAAAAGCTCAAGAAAGTCTCCGCCTCTCCCGTCGCCGTCGGGTTCGGCGTGGCCACGCCCGAGGATGCTGCGCAGGTCTCTAGAATGGCCGACGGAGTCATCGTCGGCAGCGCTATCGTGAAACGCATCGCGTCTCATCGCCAAGATTCGGCGATGGTCAGGCAGGTCGCTGAGTTTGTCCGATCGCTCAAAGCCGCGATGGCACCAGCCTAACTGGCCGTTCGGCCACAGGGACCTCCGCACATCATTTCTTGTGCAAGTCGTTCACTCTCGTAGTAGCTTCCACATGCAATCATCTCCCGGAACTCAGGCACAAAGCTTATTGTCGCCAAAGACTTCTTGTCGAATGGACCGATGATCTTGGCACTCATAAGCCGATGGCCAGCGCCGGCTCAAACAGGTCATGCAGACAACAAGATCCGACCTGGAAACTTTGACCTGCTATATCTAATATGGTATAGAATGCTCAATCATGTGGGAGGTGTTCGAGCATCGTAGAGCCGGAAAAAGCCTCGATCGTCTCCCGCTTGAGATCCTTAAGCGCTATGAGAAATGGAAAGATATCGTGCGAATCTCCGGACCTGCAGGCTTACGCCTGATCAAGGGGTTCCACGATGAACGTCTCCATGGGGAGTGGCAAGGGCATCGCTCGTCACGCCTGAATGAGCAGTATCGGGTGATCTACAAGGTTGAGGACCAGCGTGTCCTGGTGATAGTCATGGACGTGACCGCGCACGATTATCGGAGGCAATGATGAGACGCAAGGACATTCGTCCGGAAAAAACACGAGTGGCTGTGTCGGTGGGAGAATCCGTTCGGATTATCCGTGAACTTCAGGGGCTCACGCAGAGTGAGTTAGCTCGACGGACGAAGATTCCTCAGTCCACCATCTCAGCCATTGAAACCGACACCATCAATCTGGGTGTCGAGCGGGCCAAGACGCTGGCGCGTATCCTGCGGTGCCACCCCGCCGTCCTGGTATTTCCTGGCTGGGACGTGACCAAACAATCCGCTGCCTAGGAGCCTTTCCACATTGACATTCGTTTCGAGACGAAGGAGGCGCTTGCAGGTGTGAGGCCGCAGGCACAGAAAAACGGAGGTGTAATCAACTCTACTATGAAAGCCATGAACCTTGAGAAGATGATTATGCGGGGAAAGATGTCACGCCTCATCTTACGCTCTCCAAGGCGCCCCGTCCGGGGCATGAACAGAGACGCGTGAATGTCGATTTCCCCAATTGGATCATCGAATCACTGGATGCACAGGCAAGCCGCCTTGGCGTCACGAGGCAATCCGTGATCAAGTTGTGGATTGCCGAGCGATTGAAGGAAGAGCAGAAGAAGGCAAGTTGACCACCTGGTGGACAACCCCCTGGCGAGTGTCAGCTTTCCGCCTCTTCGCAAGCCGATACTCATGCCAGACCTAACTTCCTATGCCTCGCTGACGGGGATTACAGGATCGAAGCTCAGCAACGTTGGGGACATCCAAGAAAACGTCAAAAAACTGAGGAAAGTCTCCGGATCGCCCAACGCCGTCGGTTTTGGCGTGGCCACGCCCGAGGATGCTGCGCAGGTCTCTAGAATGGCCGACGGAGTCATCGTCGGCAGCGCTATCGTGAAACGCATCGCGTCTCATCGGCAAGATTCGGCGATGGTCAGGCAGGTGGCTGAGTTTGTCCGATCATTAAAAGCGGCAATGGTGCCGGACTAGGCAACTAGCAAGACTTGACTCCCTAGCAGAAGACCGAAGTTGACGCAAAGAACAAGACGTGACCGCGGCATACTGGCTTCAGCAACATCCTCTCCACGTGTCTACTCACGCTCAGTGATCTGACCCGAACAAACGTCAGCTATACTTATGATGTGGTGTCATGGCTGGTTAGGCTTCACCACTCTTTGCCGTAGGTGATCGGTATATAAGCGCCTATTTTTGGAAAAGAATCTATGAGTCCGCAAACTGAGTCGGCGTTCGCTCGGTATGATGCGTTGTCGGCCAATGAAAAGCGAGTGTTTTGGATCTTCATAATTGGGTGCATAACCGCGGTGTTCCTGATGAAGTTCGTACGGCCCCCTGATCCTGATCCTGACGACCTCGTTGTCTACAACCATACTGGTGATGCGATTAACGTTTCCCATAAGAGGGGCGTCCACCACGTTATTCAAAATAACTCAGTAGGTGTTATCAAGCTTTATACTGCTCCTTTTACTTATCCTCATGCTCATGAGCGACCCTCCCCGGTATTGCTCGTTATGACAGCAAAGAAGGCTGGGTGGTCCTATTTCTTTCTTCGCCCTCCGAAGGAGTACTGGATACGAAGGAGTGACTATTCAAGATATAAAATAGCATCTGAGTATCAAATTGAAGGAATAGCCTTTGGGTATCAGATTGAAGCCGATGGGGTAATTTACGCTGTAAAGCCGGACACCGATAAGCCAGTCGATACACTTCCCCCGCAACCGCCAGGGTTTCCGCTTATCCCTTCCCCTCATTAGAGGATTTGGAATTTCCGGTCAGACGGAATTCGCAAAACTCCTTTTCTGGCCTATGAGGACTTCTAGGGGTTTCTGACGCCTATCTGTAGCACTTCATTCACACAGGCGGAGATAGCACTTCACGATTGTGAAGCAAGATCAATTCTGATTCTTTTGACGTCTTCCGCGATGTGAACGTGTCACGTCTAGTTTTCTCTCAATGCTTTGGTCATCAGGGTTTTGTTGCTACAGTGAGAAAAAGCGTGAGATTTAGTGTGTCCTGTTCTTAGACTCTCAGCATCAGCATGACCAGCGCGCTCCTCTACGATCGGCTTCAATTTGCCTTTACTGCCACCTTCCACTACCTCTTTCCGCAGTTAACGATGGGGCTGGCCTTGCTGCTGCTCTATTTGCGCAGCCGGGTCTTGCTCACTGGCGATGAACATGCTGAGGAAGTGGCTGACTTTTGGACGAAGATCTTCGCCCTCAATTTTGGCTTCGGCGTCGTCACTGGGATCCCGCTCGAATTTCAGTTCGGAACGAACTGGGCTCGTTTTTCCAACTATGCGGGAGGCGTGATCGGGCAAACGCTGGCCATGGAGGGGGTCTTCGCCTTTTTCCTGGAATCTTCGTTTCTCGGTATCTTGCTGTTTCGCAAGCGATTCAGTCGCCGGGTGCAGTGGTTTGCCACCCTCATGCTCTTTGTTGGTACGTGGTTGTCTGGCTACTTCATCTTGGCCACAAACGCCTGGATGCAGCATCCTGTCGCCTATCAGGTAGCAGCTGACGGCCGAGTGTTCGTCACCAGTCTGAGCGGGCTACTCACCAACCCGTGGCTCTTCTGGCAATTCACTCACAACATGACAGCCGCGGTCGTCACCGCGTCCTGCGTGGTTGCTGCGGTGGGTGCGTACTATGTGTTATCTGGTCAGCATCTGCCCCATGCAAAAACGTTTCTTCGGACCGGTGTCGTTGCCGGCGCGATCTCGTCTGGACTGATGATTTTCCCAACGGGGCATGGCAATGCCGATCAGGTGTTCAAATATCAACCAGTCAAGGGAGCGGCGTTTGAGGGGCTCTTCACGACAGAGCGAGAGGCCGGGCTCTATCTAATTGGGCAACCCAATCTTGAAACGATGACCATCGACAACCCGATTGAGATTCCCGGAGCACTCAGTATTCTCGTGTACAAAGATCTCTATGCCAAAGTCAAAGGGCTCGATGCGTTTCCTCGCGACGAGTGGCCGGATAATATTCCGCTTCTCTATTATGCCTATCATGTGATGGCTGGATTGGGGACGATTTTCGTCACTCTCTTCGGCGTGGCCCTCCTCGCTTTGTGGCGAGGCTGGCTATTCAATATGAGATGGTTGCTCTGGTGGCTGATGCTGTGTGCGCCGTTCCCGTACATTGCCACGTCGGCTGGCTGGATGACCGCCGAGCTGGGACGGCAACCTTGGCTGGTGTATGGCCTATTGCGGACATCGGACGGTACCTCGCCGCTCGTGCATTCGGGGAATGCCCTCTTTACCTTGATAGGGTTTGTGGGATTGTATTTGTTCCTCGCCCTGCTGTTTATCCTGCTTGTCAGCAACATCATTCGCCAGGGGCCGGTCTCCCTTGATCCGCCCGCGATGAATGGTCTTCACGGAACGGGCCATTAATGGAAACAACGTGGTTTATCATTGTCACTGTGATGCTGGCCATGTATGTGGTGTTAGATGGCTTTGATTTCGGCGTCGGTATCGTCTATCCGTTTGTCGCACGGACCGAAACAGAACGCCAAACAGTGCGCACCTCGATCGGACCGGTATGGAATGCCAACGAGGTATGGTTGATCGCGGCAGGCGCCGTTCTGTTCTTTGCGTATCCCAAAGCGTACGCGGCTGGATTCAGCGGTTTCTATCTCGCACTGATCTTGGTGCTGTGGCTGCTCATTTTTCGTGGTTTGGCGCTGGAGTTGCGCGCACAGGTTGACCATGTGCTCTGGAAGCAGGCGTGGGATATGGCCTTTAGCACGTCCAGTGCGCTCCTGGCGATTGTCTTTGGTACGGCGTTGGGCAATTTGATTCGTGGGGTGCCTCTCAATGAAGATGGGTATTTCTTTGTCCCCTTCTGGACAGATTTTCAACCTGGATCGGCACCCGGGATCCTTGATTGGTTCACGGTGCTGCTTGGACTGACGAGTGCGGTCGTCCTGGCATTTCATGGCGCGAATTACCTCGTCACGAAAACGGAAGGAGCCCTCTATCAGCGGGCTGTCTCGGCTGCCTGGATTCTCGGGTGGATGTCCGCCGGGTGCACGGCGCTGACTGTGATGGCTGTACCAGTGGTTCAACCGAACTTAAGTCTCAACTTTACCCGTCATCCGGTAGTGTACCTTGCACCGATCATCGGCATTATCGCGCTTGGATACAGCCTATATTTCAGGCTTTACCAACGCGACCTCTCTGCCTTTCTTGCGTCATGTGTGTTTATTTTCCTCATGCTCTCCAGCGTGATGTTCGGTATGCATCCGTACATCTTGGTCTCCACAACGGATCTGACGTTCAGCCTCACCGTTTATAACGCAGCCACTAATTCCTATGGATTAACCGTCGGGATTGTGTGGTTCGTGGTTGGGGCCTTGCTCATTCTGACCTGCCAGATCTATCTCTATTCTCGCTTTCTGGGAAAGACACAGTCGGATGATGCGCACTGATGGTGTAGCGCTCATCCTTAAAAACCTGCCTTAATAGGCGGCGATCTACAGTCCCGCTATTACCGGGGAGTTTCTCTAGATCAGCCCTATTGACCAAGTTCCTAACGCATGCGGACTGCTGTGCTCGAAGAACCACAGAAATACTCTATAGGCCCTCCCCCTGGAACGGTCACTTTTTGACCTTCCCTCCGATTCCATCTTGTTCCTCCTTGTATAGGTGTCGCTGAAATCGAGGGAAGGTCATCGCTCTATCAAAAAGCGGAGGGCTCACAAGTCTTTAGCTATCGCATGGTGACGATGAAAATGCGGGACAGGTATTAAAACAGGAGTGAGAGGGTAAGTAGAAAATGAGCGAGTGTCAGGGTTTGGCTTGCGGAGGCATGTATTTGATCATCTCGTCGGCTAGGTCCTTGGCGATTTGTTTGAGGCTCGGCTTGATGAACATGTAGCTGTTGGACCGCTCGTGGCGCGCTTTCCAGACTGTCGTGCCAGTCGTAGCATCGACCAGCCTTAAGCTCAGCCCAACTCGCCCGACGTTATCGCCTTCTTTCCGCACATATTCCCAGGAATTGACCCTGACGACCAGAAATGAATCGACATTGAGGGATTTCCCGAGATTGACGGCGGAGTCTTTGTCGGATTGACCGGTCATCTCGAGGCGGGAGAAATAGAACACGAGTGAATCGAACGCTTCTTTGGAAGCCTGAAAGATATCCGTCACGTTTTCCGGCGAGACGACCCGTTCGATGCGTCCTTGCCGGGTGAGTGCGACGGCCAAGACCTCCTGAATGTCTTCGCGGGCGCTGTCGTATTGACTCGACATCGGTGGCAACACGGCGATGCTCTGCGGTCTGAATACCCTGCTGCCGGGGCCTTCCCACACTTCCTGTAAGCCTCCACAGCCACTGAGGACCAGAATAAGGCCGAGGACAGCTACGAATTGCGTGTAAGATCGAGACAACATAAGTCTAGTATACCATCAGAAAGTGAAAGAAATGGAAGCAGAAACTAAGGCGCCTTTTTCGCGGAAGTCATATCCTCCCCCGGCATCGGCGCGAAACATAAACCACCGTAAGCCTAACCCTGCAGTTGGGACGAAAGGGGTGGACGCGTCCTGCATATTTTTGAACGTTCCGATTCTGAACGATAGAAATTCAGACAAGATCGTTTGCTCAAGTCCCAAGCTCAAGAGCTGACTTTTCACGCCAGGCACAAAAGTTTTGTTCGACGTGACATCCACATCAGCTGTAAGGGTCAAGGATGAGTAGGGGTTCATTGCGACACCTGCCCGGACTTGCGGATCCAATTTTAACTCCTCACCACCCGCAGCATCGAATGTCGGTGTATTGATATCCTTCGCGACGATCCCAAACCTGATCAACGACGAGGGGCGATAGATGGCTCCGATATCGATGCCATAGGTAGTAGAGATGGTCGGTTTGCCGAAGTGATCGGTCGTGCTGACACCGCTTCCGCTCTGGAGGTCGGTCGAACCATTGTATGACGCGCCCTGAATAACCTTCGCGGTAATTCCGATCGCAAACGTTTTATCTGAAAAGGCATAAGCATAGGAAAATGCCAATTGCCTGGCCTCGAGACCGCGCAGGGCCATCTGGCCCGCGACGCTGATGGGCGTGCCGAGTCCGCCTGGTTGGGTTGCCTGCACCGGTGTCGAGACAAATCCGCCGCCGGTCGCGACGTCTGAGAGGTTGAATCCAAACGCATGTTCACCCAGGTGTCCTTTTACATATAAGCCGGCGGATCCATTGACCGAGATTGCCGCTCCCGGTTGATTGATACGATCGGCGATATCTTGAGCCTTGGCGAGATTGATCGAAGAGGTGTCACTGGTGTTGAATTTTTCCAGGTCGTTCAGCGCATCGCCCAAACCAAGGCGATCGATTGCCAGTCCCCCTCCTTGGGCACGGATATCCACGGTCTGGGTCATGGCCAATCCGGCGGGATTCCAATACGTCGCAAGGGCATTTGTGGTAACGGCAACGCCGGCGCCGCCCATGCCCATGGCACGTGGACCTGAGATGACAAATTCTGCAGCGGATACCTGAGACGGTAGCGCTGAGGTAGCCAGCAATACGGCTATGCGAATCGATGGCGACCAGCGCATGTCAAATCCTTGGACAGAGCTAACGTAGCGAGTCTAGAGAAGGAACGGTTGTTCGTCAAGGATTGCAGCCGTTCCGACTCATTCCACGACGGTCTGACGCACGACAAGAGACCGCAAGCCGCCTCACCACATCGGGAACAGGTAAGTCTAAGGGGGAGGTGATAAAGAGGTCCGCTCAACTCAGGCGATCTGCCCGTCCTGCATGTGAATGATGCGGTCGGATTGAGCGGAGAGTTTATCGTTATGGGTCACGATCACGAACGTCGTTCCGCGTGTTTTGTTCAAGGTGCGCATCAGTCCGAACAACCCTTCCCCGCTCTGGCTATCAAGATTGCCGGTTGGTTCGTCGGCCAAGACGAGGTCCGGATTCTGTATTAACGCACGGGCCATGGCGACTCGCTGTTGTTCACCCCCGGAGAGCTCGCCGGGCTTGTGATGGAGGCGATGCCCTAATCCGACTTCCGTGAGAAGTGCTGTGGCGTCGGCCTGAACCGAGGTAGGCTCTCGACGTTGGACGAGCGCCGGCATGCAGGCGTTTTCCAGCGCCGTGAACTCGGCAAGCAAGTGATGAAACTGAAACACGAACCCGATCCGTCGATTGCGGAACTCCGCCTGCTGAGTGTCCGTCATGCGGAATAGGTCCTGCCCATCGAACGTGACGGTCCCGCTGGTGGGTTTATCAAGGGTCCCAATAATATGAAGCAGGGTGCTTTTGCCGGCGCCCGATGCCCCCACGATGGCCACCAACTCGCCGCGCTGAATCTCAAGATTGATCCCCTTGATGACGGGCAGTTCAGAGGACCCCATCGAAAACGATTTGTGAAGGTTGATCGCTTTAATCATGCTCAGGTGTGAGTTCTGAGGGCTGAGACTCGAATTGTTTGAAGAAGAATATGTCTCCGTCCGTCTTCTCTATTCATAGCGCAAGGCAGCAACCGGCTCGAGCTTTGCGGCTTGATTGGCCGGGTACACGGTGGCGACAAAACTGATCAGAATGGCAGAGCCGGCCACCAGTAACACATCTTCTGCCAAGACGTGCACGGGAATGGTCGAGATATAGTACACCGTTGGATCGAACGTCCAGAACGTCTGAATCAGCCAGAGGAAGGTATAGCCTAATGGAATGCCGATGGCCGTCCCGGTGAACCCGATGATCAATCCGTTCAGCATGAAAATGCGTCGGATGCTGCGCTTGGTCGCGCCCATAGCCTTCAAGATCGCGATTTCTTTTTGCTTCTCCGTGACGATCATGGTGAGAGTGCTGACGATATTGAATGAGGCCACAATCGTGATCAGGACGAGCAGCAGAAACATCATCGTCTTCTCCAGCTTCAAGGCGGAGAAGAGATTCCGGTTCATTTGCATCCAGTCTCTTGCACCATGGCTGAAGCCGAGTTCTTGTTCGATCCCACGAGCAGTCTCTGCAGCTTGGAACACATCGGTCACCTTGACTTCGATTCCAGATACGCTTCCATTCATATTGAAAAATTTTTGAGCCTCGCTGAGCTCGATATACGCCAGCGAAGAATCGTATTCATACATGCCGGAATGGAAGAGCGCGACGACCGCAAAAGTTCGGATTTTTGGCACCATGCCCATCGCGCTGATCGGGCCGACGGGCGAGACCACGTTGACCGTATCACCGACAAATACGCCCAATCTGAGCGCGAGCTCTTTGCCAAGAATAATGCCGGGTTTTTCCACGGGACGAAGGTTTCCTTGAGGATCATCGGCCGGAGCTTGCAACACTTTGGCGGGTGTAAGAAGATCGAGTAATTGACCGGATGTAATGTTATGTGAGAGTTCGGTCACGTTGGCTTCTCGTTTGGGGTCGATCCCCCTGAGGACAATTCCCTGCACGCCCGACTGAGCGGTCAACAATACTTGCCGGAGTACGAAAGGTGTGGCGGCCACGACATCGGGCATCGTCTGAATTTTGTCGGCCAGACCATCGTAATCGGTCATGTTTTCTTTCATGCGTTCTTGGACGATGATATGGGCTGTCGTGCCGAGAATCTTGCTCTGAATATCCTCCCGGAAGCCGGTCATAATCCCGACCGTGCCGATGAGCGCTGCGACCCCCAGTGTGATGCCGGCGATTGAGACGAATGTGTTCAGCGAGATCGTCCGGTTGCGACGCTTGGCACGCAGGTAGCGGAGCCCGACGAAGATTTCGTATGGAAGGGCCACGCTTAGGCTTTCTCCGGTCGGAGCTGAGGAAAGAGGACTACGTCACGGATCGAGGCCTGATCGGTAAACAGCATGATCAACCGGTCGATACCGATTCCTTCTCCGGCGGTTGGAGGCATTCCGTACTCCAAAGCGCGAAGGAAGTCCTCGTCGACGAGATGGGCTTCCTCGTCTCCTGCCTCACGCTGGGCAGCCTGGCCTTCAAATCGTTCGCGTTGGTCCAACGGATCGTTCAACTCTGAAAAGGCGTTGGCAATCTCCCTTCCGGCGATATAGAGCTCGAACCGGTCGGTCAAGGTTGGGTCAGCATCCTTCCGCCTGGCGAGCGGAGAAATCTCGATGGGATAATCGGTAATGAACGTCGGCTGCTGTAAATTCGGCTCGACCGTTTCCTCAAAAATCTCGTTCACGATGGTGAATAAAGAGGCCTTGGAGTCCACCGAGATGTTCAGCCGCTTAGCGGCTGCTAATGCCTGTTCTCGATCCTGCAGCACCGACGGCTCAAGGCTGTTCACCTCGAGAATGGCCTGGTGATAGGACCATCGTCGCCACGGAGGCGTGAGGACAATGTCCTTTCCTTGATAGGTAATGACCGTCTTGCCGAGAATGTGCTGAGACAGACTAGAGATCAACTCTTCAGTGAGTGCGATCAAGTCCTGGTAGTCTGCGTACGAGACATAGAACTCCAGCATCGTGAACTCGGGGTTATGGATCGTCGAAATGCCTTCGTTTCTGAAGTTCCGATTAATCTCAAACACGCGTGGGAACCCTCCGACGATCAAGCGCTTGAGATAGAGTTCCGGCGCGATGCGCAGGTAGAGATCCACGCCGAGCGCATTATGGTGCGTGACGAACGGCTTGGCCGTGGCGCCTCCGGGAATCGGATGCATCATGGGGGTCTCGACCTCAAGAAACCCACGTTCGATCAGATAGGCTCGGATGCCGGCAATGATACGGCTCCTGGTCGAAAAGATCTGGTGGATTTGCGGATTGGCGATCAGGTCGACATAGCGCTGTCGATACCTGGTTTCGACATCCGTCAGGCCATGCCACTTCTCCGGAAGCGGGCGGAGGGCCTTACTGAGAAACGTCAGCCGATGAACCTCAACCGTGAATTCATTTGTCTTCGTACGGAACAATGTCCCTGTGACACCGATCCAATCACCGAGATCAAGCTGCTCCACCACGGCATAGGCCTGTTCGGACAGCAGGTCCTTCTTGAGATATACCTGAAGGCGGTCAGCCCCATCTTGCAGGACCGCAAACCCGGCTTTCCCAAAACGCCGCAACGCAACAACCCTTCCGGCGAAGGTACAGGAGACCTTCTCCTGCTCTAGGGTTTCCTTGAGCTTCTCGCCATGTAGCCTGAGCAATTCGCCCGCTCGATCTCTGACTTCGAATCGGGGGCCGTAAGGGGCGACGCCGGCCTCTCGAAGCAGGTCGAGTTTCTTAATCCGCTGTTGTCGCTGCTCGTTCAGTTCGTCCATGGTATTGCCGAGTGGTGACTAGAGGTCATCTTCTTCTCCCCCGACGGGGGAGAGTTGCTCACTTCCCTTTCCGAGCTTCCTCTTCAAAAACGCTTCGATGAACCTGTCGAGATCGCCGTCCATGACGGATGACACGTTGCTGACTTGATGGCCCGTTCGGTGATCCTTCACCATCTGGTAGGGTTGAAACACATAGGAGCGTATTTGACTGCCCCATGCGATGTCCTTCTTCTCCCCGACGATGGCGTTGAACTCTGCCTCCTTCTTCTTCTGTTCCAGTTCGAAGAGGCGAGCCTTCAAGATTTTCATAGCCCCGTTTCGATTCTGAAGCTGGGACCGCTCGTTCTGACATTGGACAACGATACCGCTCGCCAAGTGTGTGATGCGGATAGCGGTCTCAACCTTATTGACGTTCTGCCCTCCGGCGCCGCCGGCCCGAAAGGTATCGATCCGGAGATCTTTATCTTCGACCACGACATCAATATCTTCGCTCAGCTCCGGATACACGAAGACGGACGCGAACGATGTGTGTCGCCGCTTGTTGGAGTCGAACGGAGAAATGCGCACCAAGCGATGGACCCCGGCTTCGGCCTTGAGGTAGCCATAGGCATACGGACCGGTGATCGAAACCGTCACGCTCTTAATGCCCGCTTCATCGCCGGGTAAGAGGTCCAACGTTTCCACCTTGAACTTCTTCTGCTCCGCCCATCTCACGTACATTCTGAGGAGCATCTGTGCCCAATCTTGAGACTCCGTGCCGCCCGCGCCGGGATGAATCGCCAGGATGGCATTATTCGGGTCCAAATCGCCTGAGAGGAGTAGTTCCAGCCGCAGGGTGGCAAGGCGAGGTTCTAGCTGATTCAGCTCACTCACCAATTCGGTCTCGAGCCCTGCGTCGCGGCTCTCACGTGCAAGTTCCAACAGGGCGCCCAAATCGTCCATCTTGGATTCAATTTCACGCCACTGCTGGAGTTCACGGTCGAGGGTTGCCTTTTTTCGGCTTACCACCGCCGCGGTGCGGGTGTCGTTCCAAAAATGCGGCTGGCCCATCTGGGCCTCAAGTTCTTCCAATTCGGCGGTCATGTGAGCGAAGTCAAAGATGCCCCCGTAATTCCGAAACTTGCGCGGTGAGCGTACGAACGCGAGCTTCTACCTCCTCTAACATGGAACGTCCTCCTTCCGTCATGCCGGCGTGATAATCGTTAGGGCTGGTTCCTTCGTGCGGAAATACCCGAACAGGCACAAAAGTCCGCAGATTATAACACAAGCGTGGGCAAACACATCGCCATAGTAGCTGTAAAATGTGCGGGAATATTTGATGGGGATCGTTGCCTGCAAGGCCAGTTCTGTAAAAATCGGCGTGGCCTGCGTGATCTGTCCGAACGGATCGACGAATCCTGAAATTCCGGTGTTGGCGGCCCGCGCAAAGGCCAGGTGATTTTCGACTGCCCGAAAGACAACCATCGCAAAGTGCTGCGCCGGTGCTGAAGAGGGACCAAACCATCCGTCATTCGTAATCGTGACCAGAAATTCGGCCCCGTTTGCGGCAAATTGGCGGACGAGGTCCGGGAAAATAACTTCGTAGCAGATGGCGACGCCGAACTTCACGGACCGGGGGGTGCCGGCCTTGTCGTGTCTCAATGACTTGGGACTGAACGACAGGGTGTTGGATCCCGGACCGGGCTCAAAGTCGCCGATGCCTTCGACCAGTTTGTCGAGAAAGAACAAGAGCGATGACTTGAGGGGGATATATTCTCCGAAGGGGACGAGATGGTGCTTGTCATACCGGCCGAGGATGGTCCCGTCGGTGCCCAGGAGGTAGGCGCTGTTTAGGAGGTATGGTCTGCGATCAGGGTAAAACCGTAGGGCCGGACTCCCGAGCAGGAGCGGGGCTTGAGCGCGTTCCGCCCACGAGATCAGTTCGAGCTGATAGTCCTTTTCCCGTTCCAAGATGAACGGGGTTGCGGCCTCCGGCCAGACGATCAAATCGGTATCGGTGCTCAGCTGTCCAGTCAAGCGGTCCAGGCGACGCATCGTTTCTTCGCGAAACGACGTATCCCACTTCACGGCTTGATCGATGTTCGGCTGGACGACACCCACTGTGATGGAGGGGTGTGTCTGTTGGGAGGTTCTATCGCTGAGGACTGCCGAACTGTAGAACCAGGAGAGCACCATACAGGCCGCGGCGGTTGTGAGGAGTTCCCAGGGAAGCTTAACCGGATGAAAGCCGCGGAAAAACGGCATGAGCCACACAATCAGCTCGGCCACAGCCACATTCACCAAGACCACTAAAAAGGACACTCCGTAGACACCGGTCAGATCCGCCACCTGAATCAAGTCCAGCTCACGGTATTGAGAATAGCCCAAGAGACACCAGGGAAGGCCTGAGAGAAGGTAGGTTCGGAGGAATTCGAGCGCGACCCAGAAACAGGGCGCGAAGAAAATGCCGTATCGTGGGATGAGCTCGCGGAGCCAGACAAACGCAAAGCTATAGAGTCCGACATACAGTCCCAGGTAGGTGGTGAGTAGTAACAGAATGGCGTAACTGATTGGCTCCGGCACCTTGCCATAGGTAGTCATAGCCGTGACCACCCAGGCCATGAGGCCGGTAAAGCCGATGACTCCGCTGAGCCAGCCGATCCAAAATGCCCGCGGTTTGGAACATTGATCGAGCGCGAGATGGAGCGGAATGAGTGCAACCCAGGCCAGTAACCCCAGGTCAAACTTTGGAAAACAGAGGGGTAACAGCAGCCCACTCGCGCAGGCAAAGATTATTTGGCGCGAACGAGCTCCATCCATCGTGCCGTACCTTAGCGAAAAGATTCGCCGACTTGCAAGAGAACGGCTGAACAATCAGTGACTTGAGCCGCTTCCTAGGTGCTTTTGGGGGTAAAGATAGGGTATTCTTGATTCGTATGGAGCGGCGGCGGCATCGTCGAGTGTCAACGCAGGTCAAGAGCCTGCTTCGGGCCAACTCGCACGAGGTGGAGGGAAAGGCTACTGACCTTTCCCTGGGGGGCGCCAGAATCGAGAGTTCGCTGAGTGTTGAACCGGGAAAGCTGATTGTCGTGAAGCTCTTGATGCCGGGTGATGACGTTCCCATCGTGATCGAGCAGGCGCAGGTTCAGTGGAGTGTCGATCGGACGTTTGGTGTCAGATTCCTGGATGTGCAGCAACAGGATCGGGACGAGTTGGAAGCGTTGATCGACGAATGCATTGCGCTGGATGAAGGGAAAGAGACATGAAACTGGTGAGCACTCAGAACGAACCTCAGAATGACGACCCGCGGAGTTGGATGGGGGGTGAAGCGACGGTCGGTTCCCAAGCCCGCCGCTATATCCGCCGCCAAGCAGGGCCACCGGCATCGCTACTTGGTGTCATCCTCGGTCTCACCTTCCTCGGCGGCCTTGCCCTCGGCAGCTCCTTCGGCCTACTTTGTCGAACCAAAGACAAGTAGCGTCTCCGCCACAGTAGGTATCTCGCGAAACTGTTCCTGACCTCATATCGCTTTTCTCTAGTACCAATAAGTCTCCAGCCCTTAAGTTACAGCGCCAATCGTTTTGAGCGCTGTATGAAGTCGGATCCCAGTACCAAGTTGAAAGCCGAAGACATCGTAAATCAACAAACGATAGGGGCCCGGATCGAGGGGCAGGTCGTTGCTGTGCCAATCGTTTAGACGCTGGGCGAATTGGCGGAGCACCAGTGTCCACCCACGCAGATACCGAATGGAAGCAGAAGTGTAAGTGAGCCGGGTTCAATCGAAGAGGACTAGCCCTTCATGGAAGATCGGGCAACTGGCGCGGAGAATGATTTTTTAGAAGGGCTCATCAGGTCGGCTTGCCGAGCGCAAAGCGATGATCGACGCACGCACCATCGCGAATGCACTGAACTGGCCCGCTCGACCGCCTAACCAGCCGACGCCGGTTCAGACGACGCTGGCGTTGATGCGACGACGAGCTGCATTACTATCCGTTTGCCGAAGCGCGATGTTGCGCGATCTCTTGCGCAGGAGAACCAGCCATTGGACGCGCCAGGTGGCCACGCTCATACGCGATGGGATTGAGCGTTGTACGGAAACCGCATCTGATCGGCGGCACCGGCCAACCATCTACCGTATCTCCTCCGCATCTCACGACACGTCCAATCACGCTGGCGGCCGATATCAAATTCCAATGGATGGCTCATTTGCCGTTTGACTGGGTCGTCGCCGGGTGTTAGCCTGGCGGTACGTTGACCACGGACTTTATCAGGCCGCAGAGACGATCACGCGTATGGCTGTCCCGAGATCTTCAACACCGACCAAGGGGTGTCAGTTCACCAGCCAGGAGTTCACGGGGCTCTTGAAAGACCAAGGGACTCAGATCAAGGGACGGCAAAGGCGGTTGGCGGGATATGTATTCGTGGAACGATTCAAAGTATCTTACGAGGAGTGTATTTGACGCCTACGAGACGGTTGGGGCTGCGCACAGCGGCTTACGCAATATCTGATGTTCTACAACCAGACCCGACCGCATCAGGCGCTTGACGGCCAGACGCCTGATCAAGTCTATTACGACAATCTGACGACACGGCAGCTTATGAACTGGCAGAAACTGTCCAAACAAGCGGAGCCACCTCTGGTCGTGGATCGTCAAAGTGAGTTCAGGGTCATCGGCGACGAAGATAAATATAGTGGCATTTTTATGGCCGTTTTTATGAACCTCCTCGTGTTCGGCTTCTTCTTTTGGACCATTTGGAGGCTTCAATGTGGTGTGGATTGTTTAGCCCCCGATATGATTCTCTATAACAATACCGGCGGCGAGATCATCATCTTTCTTGGTAACGACGAACCCACTGTTGTGGAAGAGGGGTTAATGGCGAGAGTGCCTCAACCTATGGCATACGCTTTCTGGAGGCGCAAATATCATAAGTCATTTCGTATTCGTACGAAAAATAGGTCGTGGTCATATGATGTGGTTGAACCCCCCTCTAACTACGAACAACGAGGGAGTTCCAGGAATGAATATCGGTATCAGATCGAAGCCGATGGCTCCATCCACCTTCTAGCTCCTGACTCCGAATTTCCTGTGCGAAAGTTGCCGCCACAACCATCTGGATTTCCATGGATACCTCAATTTAGCCGATGAGGAGAGAGAGGGGGGAATAATCGTTGAAAAATGGGCGTAAGGCTTGACGGCACACAGCTGCCCGATCCCGCCTGGACAGGCAATCCTTGAACTACTCCCGGGAGGTGCTTTCAGCGATCTGAATGAAGTCTTTGCGTTGCCGTTCAGAACCACCTCCAAGACCGACTGAGCCTTCTCTCGTTTTTTAGCCTGTTCTGCTCAAATACCTTTCATAAGCTACCCAGTCGTTCACCCTGCGCCGCTGAAACTGTTGCCGGCCTACACTGGTTGTACCTCGCTCGAGGAGGCGTTGACCCATCCACGCCACCGCGCCATCTTATGGCTGGAAGTGTTGTTCAACGATCAGTTGGATGAATCCACTCTAGTACAACACCCCAGCGGGCGGGAGGCGTACGACGAGGCCTGTCGGTGGTATACCGAGTTCCGCAGTTTGATCCAGTTCATCGCGCCGCGCTCGCCGTTACCGGCGCATAACGGCTCCATCGACTTTCGGCAGTATCGGACATTCGTTGAGGCCCTCTACTTTGTCAGCCCTGACGCTTGACCATATCCTCGTCTTGCTTGGAAGCGATTCTTACGACAACTTGAGACGGCTGTTCTGAGTGGTTGTCACGCCGGTTAGTATGTCATCAAGATTATGAGGGCGACACCCGTTCCACTTTTTGATGTACCCATCTGGCTGGATTAGTAGCTGCTGAGACAAAGGCTTGACCGAAGCCGAGCACGAAGTGGGCGTCTTTGAGCCGTAATTCCCAGAGCGCAAAGTCACCAAATCCAAACATCATCTCAGCTTGTGGGAACCGAGCCAGATAGTCCTCCTTGATGCTGCCGTACGATGGCGCCTCCGGCGAAAGTATCGCTGCCTCACCCTGAAGATTCATGCGTCTCAACGCGAGCGGGTTTTTCTCTGGTCCGTCCGGTTCGGCGATGAACAGCGATACACGGGGGTCTGTCATCAAATGTTGAGTATGCAATGCCAGTCGACTGAGATGCAGATAGGCTCGCGTCCAATCTGATCCGAATATATAAGGCACGTGTGAGCCAAACGGCCGACCATTTCGTAGCGTCAGAAGCACGGCTGTGCGCACGTCTTCCGTGAGGGCCGACCATGCGTCCTGGACGTTCTCACTGGTCAATGCGGTTGCCATGGGCGAAGCCTCTTATCGAGTTTGCCAGACACACGAGAATCAATGCTTGGCAACACCATACCATTCGTTTCCGTCAATGGCTATATGAGGAAAGTCGACGAAGCAAATTGTCCGTAGCTCTTGACTCACCTTGGGATGAAGCCTATCGTACGTGAGTGGGAGGAGTTAACGCCCCGAGGGAATATGGTTCATAAGGCGATCGAGCGTGAGGATGGTGTGCAGGACCAGCTTGTACTGGGAAGCCTAAAGTCCTCCCAAGATCTCCGCCGTACCTAATCGTCCTCGGTTAGGTGCGTGCTCCTCCCACCTTAATGTTCAGCTCCCTGCCCAATTTCCTCACCTGCTCTGAGGTTTTGACCAAACAGCGCGCTGCGCGTTGTGTCGCCAGGCACAAATACGACCACCTGCTATACTTTTGGTCAGTAGAGACATCACCCAGCACCAAGGCGAATCGGCAACATGAAATTCTTCACCCTGAGCGTGATCACTGGCTTCTTTCTCTGGCCGATGATTGGCTCGGCGGAGCTGTATAAGTGGGCAGATAAACAAGGACAGCTCCATATTACTGACGCACCGCCTTCTGAGCTGCAGAAAAAACCAGGCTCCTCGTTGAAGTCCAATCCTCGCTCCGCTCAGCCGATGAAAGCGACACGGAGTCCATCGGCACCGGAGCATTCTCAATCGGAGGTTCGTCCGTTCCCGGAACAATCGGCACGATCTTCATCGACCAACGCTGAAGCCACTCAATCGAGCTCGGAGGGGCTCAGTCCGAATCTCGCAACACTCACAAGTGCCTGGCAAACATTCGATGATTCCCAAGTGATTGCCAAAGTACCGGTCGAACGCTGGAAGGATGAACGAGGTCTCGAGCATTTCGTGGATGTGCTCCCGACGGGAAAAGGCTCGACCGGCGTCGAGGAGTCGTCGGGCAAGCGGCGACTCACACTACCATAAATAGCTGCAAGGCACAGAGGGTTTGGCGAACTTCGTGCGAGTCACCAGGAGGTTGATTACACCTGGGACTCCAGAAAAGAATCGCAGGTGAATCGTAGGAATCCGCATATGAGCCGGCTGAAAATCCTGTCACTCGCGGTTATCCTTCTGCTTAGTCCATCGATCCGGCAGGCGGAGGCTGAGCAGTCACATATTCCTACGGCGTTCTCAGAGGATGGGCGTTTCCTGTTGATTCAGATGGACGACCTGGTCCTCTGGGATCTTGAATCCAAGGCGCTCGTCGCCAAAATGCCGCTCGCCTCTTGTCACCAGGTTGCGCTACTGAAACAAGATGGGTGGGTGCTGTGTGTGAAGCACGACGTCGTCCTATACGATTGGAAGGCCCAAGCAGTCGTGGCGTCGGTCCCACAGGAATCACGCCGACCCTACACCT
This sequence comes from Nitrospira sp., assembly GCA_016715825.1. Classification (NCBI taxonomy): domain Bacteria; kingdom Pseudomonadati; phylum Nitrospirota; class Nitrospiria; order Nitrospirales; family Nitrospiraceae; genus Nitrospira; species Nitrospira sp. The sequence goes on from JADJXO010000009.1 coordinate 117,319, forward strand.
TGCTCGCCTATTCGCATCAGACTGATCGGATGGTGCTCCGTCACGGAAACGAGGCGGTGTCGGTTTGGCAAATCGGGAAGAAGTTGATCCCGCTCAAGCATATTCCGTTGGATACCAAGGCAGAGACCCAGTCGGTGGTCGCGTCGCCTGACGCGATGTTGCTGGCTGTTGCCCAGGGGGGCGCGATTCGCGTGCATGACCTTATGGGCACGACGATTCGTGATATGAGCATCAAAGGTGGGAAACCGTTCGATCTCTTATTCGCGCCGGATAGGTCGGTGTTGGCCGCTAGTGTTGGCAACACGGTCCTGCTCATCGACCCGGTAGCGGCATCGATCCGGGGACGAGCCACGGTGACGACTGCTGGGGGAGGAAGCGAGCCTCTCACCCTTCATCGATTTTCGCTCGATAGCCACCGACTGGTGGCAGGTTATGGAACGAAGAGGTATGTGTTATTTGACTCCGACACGGGCGAGTTGGTGTCCTCGACCAACCTCACCAATCTCGATCAACCGCGAGACGAGCCGTTCTCTATGAATCCTGCCGCTGTTGATGTTTCGAGCGATGGTGACTATTTGGTTGGACAGTCTGCACAACTCGGTACGATACAGATCTGGGATCTGCGCACCGGCGCCATGCTATCGAATCTCTGTGGCCACGATTGCCGAAACAGGAATCCGCGCATCTCGTTGTTGAAATGGTCGCCGACCGGATCGAAGATCATGCTTGGGCTCACGGGTGGCCTGAATGCGGATATGGACGGCCACATCTCGCTGTGGGATGTAGAGACCCGCTCGCCGGAGCTGGTGTTGGATCCTACTCAGCCTCAGGCAAAGGTGTTGGCCAAGCGGCCCACACCACCGATTATTGATGCTGAGTTGTCCGCAAAGCGTCTCGCCCCGGCACCTTCCGAAACCGGCCCGGCATTCGTACACGCGCGTGCGTTGCGCGCACTGGTAACTTCACCTAGCACTAATTTGCTTGTCACCAGTAGTGATGACAGCTTGCTCAAAATTTGGGAACCAGGACAGGGAATGCTTCTGCGTCAGCTGGTTCTGCCTGCGCCGGCAAGCGCCCTGACGTTCAGCGCCGACGGAGCGATTCTGGCTGCAGGGACGACCCAAGGAGAAATACGGCTGTGGGACACGCGGAGCTGGAAGGAGTTTCCATCGTATGCGAGCGGACAGGGACAGATCAACGCCATACAGTTTCTTGCCGGCAACCGATTTCTGGTCATTGCCGGCAAGCAACCGAAAGTCCTCGTGGTGGATGTGGTCACCAGAGCGATCATCAAGGAGCTGGTCCATACCGGCTACTCCCTTACCTGTGATCCGAAAAATTGTCTCAGGAAGCGGGCGCCTCCAGGGGACGTCGTGGAGACTCTGAGCTTGCTGGACGGAAGTCATTACTTGCTTGCGACATCTCGGACCGGTCGTGTTGTCTGGGATATTTCGACATGGCACCCGGTAGAAGAGCCGGTCGGACTGCCTACGGTCTGGTCCGGACTCGGATGGAATCGTCCGTTTGTTGCGACGACGATGCAGGCTCGCGAACCAAACACGTTGACACTTGCCCTGTGGGATACTGCTCGAAACAAAGTTATGGCCAGTTTGGACACCTTTACCGAACAGGATACCCAAGTCCTTGAAAAAGGACCGACGGTCGCATTGGGGGCTTCGATGGCTGTTGACCCATTGCATCGATGGGTGGCCACTCGGGTTGGAGAACGTCTTGCCGTCTGGGATCTTAAATCTCAGGTCAAGCGAAAAACCTTCCACGTGAAAACCCCCTATCATCTGCATTGGACGAGTGACGGACAATATGTGATCGTCGGCACGCTCGACCGAAAAGTGCTTGTCTGGTCGGTCGAGACGATGGAGCCGGCGCACTACCTGCGAGATCCCTCCGTGACCCACTAAAGCGACTTGGGACACGTCTAGGTCTTTCTTTGTTTTCCTCGTTCACCATTTGGTCCCATTGTTTCCTGGAAAGTTTTATGGTACCAAACAAACAACGATTGTTTGATGAGAGGGTGAATGGGAAAAAAGAAAGACACCGCATCAGGTCCTGATTCGACATCTTCCGCTCCTCGAGCCAATCCTGAACCAGCCCCAAAGAAGCCAACCGTCGCCAAACCGGCAGAGCGGGTCACTGCGGTTGAGATGGGGGCGCGGCAGCGGGAAATCTCAGTTTCGGAATTTTTCACGAAGAACCGGCATCTGCTTGGCTTCGACAATCCACGCAAGGCGCTGCTGACCTGTGTGAAAGAGGCGGTCGATAACGCGCTTGATGCCTGTGAAGAAGCCGGGATTCTTCCTGATGTCACGGTCAACCTCGAGGTGGTGTCGAATGGGGAACCGGTGGCGCCGAGCCAGGCGAATCGGTTTCGCGTCACGGTGACCGACAATGGACCGGGTATCGTTCGTCA
>JADJXO010000010.1 GCA_016715825.1 Nitrospira sp.
TATGTTCATAGAGGGCGATTACTCTCTGAGCTTCAGTAATATCTCGCATCTGGAGATGTTCCGCGAGTTGCAAGGATTTGCAAATTTGTTTCACGCACAGGACTGGCTTGTATACATTTCAAGATCAAATGAGAAGTTTACGACCTCAGATAACCTCATCACCGTCGTTCTTCCTAAAAAGACTAGGTTTTACGGGCCCACCTTTATCGAGAGGACACATTATTTTCCTCTAACTCCTGAGATCTTTATCGTGTGTCGTTTTCCAGACAAGAGAAGTGGAAAGAAACTATGGAGGAAAACCCTATTCAGCGGAAATGATTCTGAAATCGTCGGACTAAACCTGATTACCTCGAATCAAGTTATCCAATCCGCATATGCCAAGGAAAGGAAAAGCTTGGAGGATTTGCTGGCGACAGCAATGAGCCCAGAGCGAATACAGACCTCCACAAAAGGCGGTTAGTCAATGGTCATGCCTCACATGAGACTCGCGCACAGAGTCGATCATCCGCAAAGGGCTGTTTCTCCGGTTCAATGGCCAGAAATATGACGCCTCAACGCGCGACAAGATGCTGGCGCTATCGATCGTGCGGCGTCTCAGCGTAACCAAGTGTCCTGACACCATTTTCTCCTACCTGCCGGTTTCAAAAATCCTGCTGGCCGGTGCTTGTCTGTAGAAAGCCGTGTGCTTGAACGAGAGTTTGCGAATTGTCTCTGGATACATTTTATCGTAGCTTAAGACCAGATAATGCTTGTTTGACAACTCTCCGGACGCTGGATATGGTGGCTGACCCATGAATTGCTTCAGGGTAGACCATAGGATCTGTCATTCGTATAGGGGTATGAGCTAACTGTGCTTGGCGAGATTTCGACAGTCTTCGTGAGTCATGCAGCTGATATTCTCGCTGAACAGTTAAGTGGATCGGAAATCATTAAGTTCACAGCGGCCTATGCAGTGGACTACGGTGTGGAACTGCCGCATCCTACCTATCCATTCACAGCTCCGAATAAGAGAACAGCTCTTTTTCAGAATCTAAAGGCTTTTCCACCGCAGAGGCAGTATCAGATTATTCGAGAACTATGTGAGCATGCTACATCTCGCGGAGACTCCCCCAGGATCATAGATCTAAAAATCAAGTTGCTAGCGCAGTATGGGCATCTTGCATCAGAGAATGAAGCGGGAAAATTGGATCCGAGTCTAGTAGTTGAAGTGCGTCATTGGTTAGATGTCTACCCTAAAGTACAAAAGCTCTACAATGAGGCCATCCAAAAGCATGAACATGGCTTGTTCAGAAGAAATAGCTTAGACGACCTTCGTCTTGCACTCGAAAAACTTACACAGAACTTGTTTTGCAACGGCAAATCCCTTGAAAATCAGATTTCCGCAATCGGAGGGTTCATTAAAGCGAACGGCGGATCAAAAGAACTCGCCAACATGTTTGAAAAGCTGGTGGATTATTTCACGAAGTACCAGAACACATACGTGAAACACGATGATGCTGTTCCAGGTGCAGAAATGGAATTTGTCATAGAGATAACTTCCTCCTTTATGAAGCATCTCGTTAGGTTAGGCAGCAAAACCTGATGGATCAGGATCACGCTGTCGTGAGAGAACACGGTCAGGGTCGGATTCTGAATCGTGCCTGAGTCAGGATGAACATTCGATCTCGCCTCACCCTCTTCAGAGGCCAGAACCTCCGGCTTCTTTCCCCTGTACGGTGATCTCGCGTGCATCTCGATTAAGATCTGACGGGCCACTATAATTGGCAGAAGTTTTCAGGTCATGACGCTCCAATCACGGAAGGACGAAGAACTCTTTTATTTGAATCGATTTCGGACAGCCTCAGGCCTTTTGGCACAATCTGAAATCGGACTGCATGAGGTGCCCGACTTCATTGTCCGAACACCATCGAGGATTCTCGGGCTTGAGGTCACTAATTACTACATTCCAGCTCCGACAAATCGCCGGCCTCGTCAGGAGCAAGAATCCCTTAGGTCCCAAGTCTTGAGAAAGCCAAAGAACTGCATCTTGGATTGGTGAGTAGCCCAATCCGTGTCTCAGCTTTCTTTAATGAATTTTCACCGCTTCGCAAGAACATAATTTGTGACATCGCAAGCAGACTCGCGACTCTCGTCTCGAACTATCGACCAGCGCTCTGGGAACAAATCGATGTTCAATGGGAAGACGGACTTTCTACCCTACCTGAACTCGACGCACTAACGATTAGTGGCTATCCAGACAACATGAAGAGCGAATGGGTTGCGCCAGATGGCAACTACCTCCCTAATGCGACCACAGAAGAGATTCAGAGAATAGTTGATCGAAAAACAAACCGGATTCGCTGTTATCCAAAGGAAGTGACCTCGCAATGGCTACTCATCGTTTTAGATGGGTTTGCAATATCCTCGATTGCCAAGATTACTCCTGAACTCATTGCACACCCGTTTAAGGGGAAGTTTGACCGCCTTTTCCTATTTGAGAATTTTGGCTCTCATTGTCACGAACTCCTTTGCACTCAGGAATGAGAGGTCTCACCGGAACCGTGCACGTCCTGAAGACCGAATACCCACGACACGTGATCGTTCAAGCCGCAACCATTCAGATTCTCAACTCCTCAAATCAGCCAGGAGTCTGCGGCTATCTCCTTTTCCATCGTGCCTCTCCTGTCCCGGTCAGCTCCCACGCCAGAAGAACCGCCCCACACGAGACCAACGGATACACCGACTTAACCCACCCACCACCCTCTTTCACACACAGGTGTTGTGCCCCTCACCACACGGGGCCGCAACACATCTTCTGAATCTGTGGCCACGCACGACTGCACGCGTGACACCGTCCTCGGTGGCGCGGTTGCCACGGGCGTGCCACACTCCTTGATGGGCGACGGATGTGCTCTCCGCACGGTCGAGCCGCGTCGCGCGAAACGACGGTGCGCCGAGCTGGCACGGCGTCTCCGGACGCGGTGCCTCAGATACGTGGCTGCCGAAGCATCTCACCTAGCGCAGGCCGGCGGCGCCTCACCTGAAACTCGTCTGACACTCTGCCTTTCTGCGGACCCAGGTAAGTGATCCCTCGTGACGCAGGCCTCCCCTACTTTTTCGGTATGGTCAAAACTTCTGAACCCTCTCATAAGTGCCACGGTGACACATGCTTTCTGCTGCTCCTGACTTAGGCAAAAAGCATGACGGTACAGAGGAAAAGTGGAGGCAGATCATGACACCACCGAGCCTTGATCAATTGATCCAGGATCCCGCAAAAGCGGCGATCTTGCCACCGGAGATCGCGCAGGCACTGTTGATCGGACTCGCGTCGCTTCAGCCATTGCTGGTTCAGCGTGCGCTGATGGGATCATCTGACAAAGTAGGGGAGGAGGATTTGCTCACGATCGATCAAGTCGCGGCAAGGCTGAATCTCAGTCAATATCGCGCCTATGAATTGTGCCGTCAAGGAGAGCTGAAAGCCATTCGACTGGGAAAATCGGTTAGGGTGAAACCGTCCGACTTGCAAGCCTATGTGGCGCAACATGGCAGTTGAACATAGCAGTATACGAATCGTATCCTGTCCTCGTGGCCCGATGAGAACGCAATGAATTGGCGATTCATGAACCGATACAGCATGTGATTCGGTTACTGAGGTCCCACAACCACCGGTGACGTATGGCTTGTGTACGAAAACGGCGTGGCAAATACGTGGTGGATTGGCGCGATGGAGCCGGTGTTCGCCATTGGAAATCTTTCGACAAGAAAGGTGATGCCGACACCTTCCGCGATCACGTCGGCCAGGAAGCCCGTCAACGAGTCACACCGACGATTCCGGTATCTAGTACCATGACAGAGTACGCGGAGCACTGGAAGCGGTTGATCGGCCAGACGGTGAAACCGCGCACGTTGGCCCGGTATAGCGAGATCCTGACGCTGCACGTTCTTCCGAGATTCGGGAAACTGCGGGTTCGGGACCTGAACCGCGGGCAACTCAAGCTTTTCTTGACGGAGAAGTCGTCCTTGGGGCTTCAGAAGCGAACCATTCGCAACATTCAGGCCGTGATACGTGTGATGCTCAACGCTGCGATTGAAGATGGACTGATCGCTGCCAATCCTGCTGCGAACCTGGGACGGGCGCTGAAGCTCACGATCTCAAAGACGACGCGACAAGAAGAGATCAAGGCGATGACCAAGGCCCAGCGGCAACACTTCCTTGCGACGGTCTTGCAGTATGCTCCGCGCTACTATCCTCTCTTCTTCGTGTTGGCCGGAACCGGAGAGCGATTGGGGGAAGCCTTGGCGCTTCAAGATGGTGATCTCGACCTGAACGCCCAAACGATCCGCATTGCCCGTGCCTTTTCAGAGGATGGAACCCTCGACACGCCGAAGAGCGGCCATGGTCGAACCGTGGATCTCTCGCAGGCCCTCACGGCGGTGCTCGCTCGCCATCTCATGACCCTGAAGCAAGATCGGCTCAAACACGGCTGGACAGATCAGACGCCCTGGCTGTTTGTGACGATGAACGGGACTCCGTTAGATCCTGCCAATGTGCGTCGCGCGATGACCAGCGTGCTGAAGCAAGCCAAGCTTCCGCTCCACTTCACACCCCATTGTCTCAGGCACACCTATGCCTCGATCCTGCTTTCCGAGGGTGTCCCAGCCCCTTACGTGCAAGAGCAATTGGGTCACGCGACGATTGAATTAACGGTGAGTACATATGGGAGATGGCTGAAGAAGAAAGCACCCGGTGCATTGGATCGCCTCGACGCCATACCGGCTCAATCAGAGAGGGCGGTAGCTCGTGGTAGCAAAGTGGTAGCAGAAAGGACTTTTGCACAGAATCCACAGACCGGATCGACTCCGCAACTACCTGAAATTCCATGGAAGGTAATGGAGCCGGCGACCCGGATTGAACGGGCGACCTGCGGTTTACGAAACCGCTGCTCTACCAACTGAGCTACGCCGGCACCTTGGCGAGACCTACACGCGACACGATCGACTGTAGAGCGGCATGATAACGGCCACTGCCTGGCCTGTCAATAAACGGAATCCGCATGAAAGACGCGGCTACGGGCCAACAAGCATTGGGCTTGGAGCCGTAGGAGTTGAGCCAGTGGCCGATTCTTCGGATTGCTGTGCGGTCGGTGGCGGCTTTGGATTATTTCCCTTGGCAATCGGATGGATACGAACCATTGCACCACGCCCGACCGGGGGCAGACACAGCGGGTCTTGCTTGTTGCCGGATTGTTGACGAGTTACTCGCGCCACTTCACCACGAGCGTATAAACATAATTCACCGGCAACGACCATCCCATCTCGGTCAAGATCGGCAAGACCCTGCAGCCCTCTCAGCAGTTGATACGTAAACAAACCGTGCTTCCCTTGCTCAGATACGTGGGCCTCTTGCAAATGTTGATTGCCAACCATCCACATCTCCACATCTTTCCGTTGTTCATCGAGCCCCGAGGTCCAATCGGGCGAAGGCATGGTGCTCAGCTCGGCACCTGGGGAGGGATCCAGCGATGCGTCGAACATGAAGATTGCCTGTCGAAGCGGGAGCCGGGAGACCGCTTCCTTTAACCGCGTCAGGGAATAGAGACGCCCCGGCTCGAACGGTGTTCCATCGTAGGGAACCAGTAGAACTTCCCCGTTACGGCTATCCACGACCGCTCGTCCTGAAAAAAACACATACAGCACGGTCTGTGCATCCGCGCGTTTGCGAAGCCAGTGCTCAAACGTCTCGTCCAACGCCTCCTGGACCCCTTGACGATCGAGCACAATACGCATCCTCTCACGGGGAACACCACCAATCGCATGCAGATACTCCGCCATTACTGCTGCATCATGGCTGGCATACTTCATCGGCGGCAGGTGTTCATCGCGAAACGTTCCGATTCCAATCGCGATGATGACAGCCTTCGACTGCCGATCCGACGCCAGCGACGGTGGTATCTCGTCCACATCCGGTAGCGCCGTGACGTCATTACGCGTGGACTGGATCACCAGACTAAATACCTTGGGTGGTGGAATGGAGGCCATCTGACTGGCAGCACGCAAATTCAAGGTCAACTCACCAGGGAGGTCTGTTTTCGGCACCGTGACCTGCTTTGTCACCGAGAGGCGTTTGATTTCCCCTGGTTGGATGGAGCCCAGGAGGACTTCAGGCGGAAATACTTGATCCAATCCTGCCTTCCCATTGACCAGCACCACCACATCTTCGGCTTCTACAGGGCCTTCGTTTTTCACCTCGAGGTGGAGCGTGAGAGCCTCATCCGGCTCAAGCACCCGATTGCGGCTTTCATCTCGTATAATGGCGCGATAACTGAGATGCGCTGGTTCAACGACCTTCGTGATAACAGTCGGCGGTTCCTCCGTCGCTCCCGAACCCGCTGAAGAATCCAGATCGGGTGCCTTCTCAGATCGCGGCACCGGATAAGAAGCCAGCGGAACCCAGCTATCTCGCTGATCCGCATATTCGCGGATCTGGCCTGATTGCGCGAGCTGTTGAGCCAGGCCTTCGGCCACCGAACCAATCGCGTCTTCAACAATGGCTTCCAATCCCGTGACTTCACACGATTGATCAGGCACGACGACCGTCCCGTGGCCTGTATCTTCAAGCTTTTTACTGAAGAGCATGGTGCCATCTCGAGCTAAAAACACCATTTCAAGCCCTATCGTCGCACTGGCTGGATACTCTCCGGACCGTTGTTCTGGAATGATGACTTCCACTCGCCTTACGCTCAGCCCGACTTCGACGACACCGTCAGACCCCAGAACATCTTCCGCTCCATTCGCTGTGGTCACACCGCTGAACACTCGAGTGAGCTTATTCGGAACAGACGCACGAAGAAGGTCAGCCATAGGCATGGCCACGCTCTCCTGACAGGCATTCTGATAGGAAACATCCGCCGTCATACCGCTTGGGGAAAACCATATGGCAGGCGTCAGCGGGATGGGTTTTGTGTCGATGGGCGGCTTCTCTTGCGTCAGCATGGAACAGCCGGTCGCCGACAGAGCTACCAGCATAATGGCACAACCTCTCTGAAGAGATAGCCCCTGCGAACACTTCCTACGTTGTCCTGTGTGTTGTTGAGTCACGTTGTGGTTATACCCAATTCCTCAAGACGTCACAACCGGTCAAGGCACATTGACAGCCTCTTTTCCTCTCCGATATGGTCGAGCCATGTCGGCTCCGGAAAATTTCTCGTCTCCCGCCGCGCCAGGTATTCCCTGGTCTGCGCTTGCACGACTGATTCGCCTACAGAATCAAACCGGCACCTACTTATTGCTCCTGCCTACCTTGTGGGCCCTTGTCCTCGCAACGCGTGGATTCCCACCCCTGTTTCTCCTGGCTATTTTTCTTGGTGGATCGTTTTTGATGAGGAGCGCAGGCGTGATCTTGAACGATCTTGCAGATCAAGGCTTCGATTGGCAAGTCACTCGCACTCGAGCCCGGCCGTTGGCATCAGGTGAACTGACCAGTCGCCATGCCGTCGTCCTATTGATCCTATTGTTGCTGTTGGCGGCGGGTCTGTTGATTTTGCTCCCACCTCTCGTTGCATGGCTTTCCCCAGTCGCAGTGTTTCTTGCAGCTCTCTATCCCTACTGCAAGCGCTGGGTCCATATCCCACAGGCCATGCTGGGCATCGCCTTCGGCTGGGGAACCGTCATGGCCTGGGCAGCGGTGCAAGGGCGGCTGGAGGCACCAGTTTGGTGTCTCTTCGGAGCGACCGCCGCCTGGGCCGTCGCGTACGATACGATCTATGCCATTCAGGATCTGGAGGATGATCGCCGCATCGGAGTGAAATCAGCCGCACTCTACTTCGGGACTTCGATTCACCTAGGAGTGGGCTTGGCATTCAGCGTCATGGTAGCCCTCTTGACCGTGGCAGGATGGCTGGCCCAGCTAGGATGGCCGTACTACGCAACGCTCCTTGGGGTAGTCATATTCTTCTACGTTCAGGTTCGTCAACTACAGAAGGCCATAACGCCAGTGCATGCCTTTGAGATGTTTCAGGCGCATATCTGGGTCGGCGTCACGCTCCTTGTCGGACTCCTTGGCGGCGTGCTGTTTTAAGGAGTCTCTACCGGCTTTTCTTCCTCTGGCTCGGATTTCTTGGCGCGCAACGTATCAACATACATCGTCACGGCTTTTGCGTCTGCATCATTCAAACCCAGCGCCGGCATGCGTGTCGCTGAATCCATGGCCTGCGGGTTCTTCAGCCACCGATAGACCCAGGTGGCGTTCAGCCGAAATCCCGCACGATCGAGAGCCGGGCCGATCTTCCCGCCCTCACCCTCAAGATTATGGCAACCATTGCATCCATATTTATCTTCATACAATCGTTTCCCGCGAACAATCAATCCAGCAGCTTCTGCTGGTTTAACCGTTAAGTCCGGTCTTGGAACACTGACGCCCCTGCCAGGCCTGGTCGAAAAGTTATTCACGGCAACCTGCGCTGCATCGAGCTCTTTCTTAGCTACCGCCATGGCCTCCTGCTCGACCGCATAGGCGGATTCATCCACATCGACATCCTTGTTCAGCTCTTCGCTCTTCCGCTCCGCTTCGTCACTCGCTTTTTTCTCTGCCTCCTCGTAGGCCTGCTTAGCCGTGCCAAACTTCGCTTCGGCAGCCTTCAACCCTTCCTCGAGCGAGGTCTTTCGTGCTTCAACATTGAATTCCATCTTCATGCCATGAAGCGTACGCACATGCCCAACGATCGCCCATATTTCATCCTCAGAGAGCGTGTATTTGAACGTCGGCATAGTCGGAACAGCGAAGTCGTCGTCTCCGATTTCATCGCCACCATCTTCGTTTGTATCCAGCATATCCCGTGAAATGGTGTCGAAGATTTCTTGATCCGTGAACGTCCCCATTTCAGATTTATTGGACAAATCTTTCGGTTTGGGATCAGGCATGAATGACCAATTAAACCCTTCGTTCTGCTTGCCGCTTTGGCCGTGACAATCGCTGCAGTAGTGGGTATACAGCTCGTGACCCCGCTTTTCTTGCTCGGTCGCGCAGCCGCCGGCAATCAAGATTCCCCCGCCCAACACACCTACTGCCAATCCAATGACACTCAGCCTTGCCGCCTTCATGCTCACTGCCCTTTCTTCAGTTTTCGGATCAGGACAAATTGAAATCCCAGGGCCAAGGCCGCGGCCACGGCTGCGTACATATAGCTGGAATAGTCCGGTGGCGCGTCGGCTCGAAAATACCACCAAGAGGAGACGGCCTTCTGCGAACCTTTTTCAACCAGTTCTCCAACCGCGTCTTTTCGGCCATCCCAAACCGCGAAGGCAATGCTGATGAATTCCCCCGGCGTAATCTGCACATCTTCCTCGGGATGGTCGGTCGAAAGAGGGCGAGAGAAGACAATTTTCCATGTCCCATTCGAGTACGCAGCTGTTGCCTTCACATCCTGATGAGTCTGCGGCTTCAATGTCCCGAAGCCCTTCGCACTCATATCAACAGCCTTGTCGTCCTTATGTCTCCAAAACCAAATATTGACCGGTCCCCCCTCGACCTGGAGCATTGGTTGCCCGTGGGCGAAGTGGGCCTTTTTGTCTCCGACCATAAATTCCAATGCAGCTCCGTCATCAGGATCCTCAGTCGGATCACTATACTCTAAGAGAAACGCCACCTGTTGATCATCGTGCAACGCACGCACGATCACATCCTTAACGGTTACTTCCTGTATGCGGTCCGGCCAGTGGACTTGTGGCGACATGGGAAACGTCGCCGCGATCGCGCTCGTCCAGACTGCAGCATTCGGATCGTCAACAGGTAACCCACCCGTGACAATCGCTGCCCTCACCGAAACGCTTTCCTGTGCAAAACTGAGGGAGCCTGCCCCCATAGCCAGAGCCGCGATCGTTGCCAACCCACCCCACAGAACACGTTTTACCGCGTGATTCGCCGGTTTCATACTGTCCTCATTCTCCGTATGCAACTAGGCCCGTATACCTGGATGACCGTGCTCCTACTCCCAGGTCCGTGGGGATTGATGCGCCCCATCGTATTCACCCATGATGATTTTCCAAATCCATTCATCAGGCAATTCCAACTCCCACCGCGGCATGGCGGACTTCCATGGCGCCCCTTCGATCGGCAGGCCGACCCCACCCTTCTTGATACGCCAGAACAAATAGCTCTCTTGCAGCATCGCGATCGTCGTCGGATCGGCAAAATTGGCGGGGGGAGGATTGTATCCTCGTGCAGCAGGCCCTTTGCCATCAAAATTTCCACCGTGGCAAGGGGAACAAAAGGCAGCATAAAACCCCTTCCCCTGCATAATATTCTCCGGAGTCTTGGGGACGGGGTTTGACAACCCCGTATACTCTCCCGGCGGTGCGGGATGGATTGTTCGACTCTCCGCCGGCGGAGCATCGCTCGTGGCCGTGCTGCCATAGGTTTGCCAGCCCACTAGGAGAGGAAACAAAACAAGGATTCCATAGCGAAGTGCCTGCAACCCTCCGATATTTTCTCCGGTCAGGAACCGCTGCATCGGTCCCCAAAAGGCTTCTTTCGATTCTCCACTCAAGGTTTCAAAGATCACGATACCGGATGCAGTCAGCAGGAGGTAGAGGAATATCAGGCTGGAGGGTAGTGGCGCTGAACCTGGGATATAGGGCAGCACAAACTTCAGGAACACATACATGGCTACCATGAGTATGATTGGCTTACCTAACACGCCCATACGTTCCTCCCTAGTGCGCTTGTGCCATAGCCAATGGAGCAGATTCGGCCGCTGTTGCCGGAGCGGTCGATGCCTGGCCCGGCACTTCGAGTTCCGACGTGGTAACCGAAATCGGCTCACCGCTCATTTGCTGAAGAAAAGCAATAACCGCCAAGACTTCACTCTTTGAAAGCCCGATCGGATCCCTATCAATGGCAGGCATCGTCGCTGGGTATTCCTTCGGCACACCTCCGTGGCGGTAGTCCTGATACACGAACGCCTGAGGATCGGTCAGGCTTTCATAGAGAAAATCCTTGCTGAGTTTGGCGCCGATTCCCTTTAAATCCGGACAACGGGCGGATTCGCTTGGACCGATGGAATGGCACAATGCACATTGTCCCTTGCTGAAGAAGACCGTTTGCCCAATGGCAGCGATATCCGTTGGGGTCTTGATACTCGCAATGTCGATCTTTTCCTCTGCCGGAGGAAGTGACGCCAATTGCGGTACGGCGAGGGACATGAGCGCGAACAGCCCCAATACGATGGCAACAAACCCCGTGACCCGGATAAACACCGCTTTGATGAAAAGCAGGATCAGAATCCCGATCCCGACGATAGACAATGCGATTAATTGTAGTTGTGCGACTTCACTCATAGCTCTCCAACTCGTAAGTGTGGCGTTCTCTATCTGGCTGATGCATGACGCTCACCTATTACTACTGCTTACTACTGCCGCTCTTCTGGAGCTCCTCCGGCCATCGCCGGAATGCCGTGCGGCAGGTCTCCTTTTCCCGCTCCTGAAGCGGTTTTGTACTTATCACCCATGGTCGCAACCCAGAAGATAAATGCGACGAGGATACAGAAGAAAAACGTACAGAATGCCATAATCAGCGAGGCGCTGCCGAGAGCCGGCGAATAGGCATACGGCGACGTATCCCGCATGACGCCATACACATGCCAATGGACGCGAGACGATGATCGCGCATACCCCATAAGCGTCATGAGCAAGATAACCATAACCGCATTGAGGACCAACGCATACCCGGCGCGTGGAGGCATGCTGCCCCAAACCATCTCCGTTGTCGTCTTGGCACTCTTGAGCAACAGCGCTGTCAACGGCGTGATCGTGAGAATGACGAATCCGACGATCGCCACCTGAGAGGTAGAAAAATAATTAATGCGAACGATCGCCGGGACAAAATACCCCCACACCCCAAGAACAATGACAGCCAGGCTCGCCACCACTAACACGGCACCCATCACTGCTTTTCCAAATTTTGCCCACCCCGCTGTATCCTGTTTCCCAGCCCGCCAATACATCACGAAGCTCATGAAGGTAATAAGAATCATGAGGTTCGAGACCGTCATTTTGGCCGACATCACACCGAGGACTCCAAGTAATGGATGGTGAGCACCTCCCATTTTTTGAGCCTCTTCGATGCTGGCCACAAGTGAGTGTGGGGTCATCCACACGGCGAGGCACAGCAACAGGCTGACTAACATCATCAACATGGCTCGACGATACTTCGCTTCAGATCCTGGAATGCGATAGGTAATCCCAAGCCAGAAATAATAGTTCGATCCAAGGAACAAAACCCCGATGAGCATGGCCTGGATAATGAAGAGCCAAGAGAGAAATCCTCCCATCAGCGTAATGCCCATCTGCTGGTTGTATTGATAGATTTCCCGCATAAGCCAATACCCGGCAAACGGCAGGGCCAAGAGACCGAAGACCCCGATGAAGTTCCCGACATATCCCATCCAATCATAATGCTCTCGATCTTCCTTGCTCTTGACTGATAGGTACCGAACGCCTGCATAGGCGCCACAGATGTATCCGCCAAGCACAACGTTGGCGATGAGTCGATGGATGTTGATGGGCCACCACGTCGGATTCCAGGTTGCGGCCCAGGCCCGCTCAAAGGCAGTCCCTTCCGAAAGGACAACCGGGCTAGATTGGAAGGTGGCCCAGGCGTTGGGTACAATCATAATGAACAAGGCAAAGAAATTCAGGAGAAACCCGAGGAAGATATGCAAGGTTTTCTTCTTGCCATCCTGCATGGCATCCCACCCATACCAATAGAGATAGAGGGTCGCCGTTTCGAACAAAAATAGCAGGCAGTACAGTAAAAAAGACGGAAAGAAAACATCTGTCAGATAATTCATCAGCTTGGGATAGAAGGCCACCAACAAAAACAAGAGAATACCGCCGAACAAGGCGGTCGTGGCATAGGCTGATGTTAGGAGCTTGGTAAACTCCTTGGCAAGCTTGTCGTAGCGTTTTTCCCCTCCCCGCCAAGCAATGACTTCACAGAGCCACGCGAAGATCGGCACCCCTAAGACGAAACCGGCAAGCAAGAGATGTAATTGCGCGACGATCCAGACAAGATTCCGACTGCCGATATAGGGAATATCACGATATTCCGTTGGACCTGTTGCCGTACCTTCTGCGGCGAGGCCGATCGAAGGGAGAGCCAACCAGGCCGCCGTCAACAAGAGACCTGCAAACCATCCGCCGTGGTTTTTGACGGTTCGGAGAGCTGGTTGAATCGTTTGGGTCTCTTGTCGTATGGCACTCACCACATCACCTCGTAAGTTACGGTTTCGCCTTGGCAGGGGAATCCTCGGTTGTTTTGCCGCTGGTCTTCCCCTTGCTCTTTGCTTTTTGGTTCTTCTTGTCAGAGTTTTGCTGTTCCAGCGCATCAATTTGCGCCGTGAGGGACACAACACGTTGTGCGGTGCTATTCAATGATTGATTGGGCTTGAATACTTGTTCGACCTCTACATCCGGCTTCTTACAGCACTCGTGGGGATGAGGAGTCGTTACCGGAAGAATGGCCCAAAACATCAACGAACACACGACACCTACGCCCGCCAATGATGTTAAGAGCAGCCCTTGGTCGGCCGGCACCCGCATCAGGTCCCAGCGAGTGATGAGCCCCTGATAATTTTCAGAAGCCGTCCTGGACTCTTCTGCCATCCGCCGAATGATTTGGCCAAGAATTGATACTCCGATCAAGGAGAGCGCGGCCAAGACAGCCGAAGAGATTGATCCCCAGATCGTCAACTCCAGACCGATTCGTTCCGCCACGGGCAACCCGGTGTCCGTCAGATGCCGGAAAGCTTCCATCTCAGCCATGGAGTGAGATGCCGTGATGGCATTGTCCGTCACGAAACTCACGATCCACCAGAGGAGAGGGACAAAGAAGGCTCCAATAAGCGCCGATCTCCACCAAATGGCCAGCCCAAGTCCGTCAGGAGGTTCTTTTCGAAGTCGCTCCAGAAAGAACGTACGGGCAACTACCCCAAGCGCCCAAATATCCACGGGTATAGAGAGCCAGAATAGAAACTCAAGGCCAATTCCTTCACCAAAATGTGTTCCAAACAACGCCATGATGATCGGAATCGCAAAGACCGTGACGGGACTGATAAAGAGCATGATGACGGCGAGCCCGAATCGTCCCTCAAAATGCACCAACCCCATCGTTAAGAGAAGGACGGCGAAAGCCGATTTCACAACCATGGCAGTCCAGCAGGCAGGCCACAAGATACCGAACCCTATCTTGGTGGGTGACATCGATTCGCGTTCTTCAGCCATAGCTAAGAGATACCAGAATTAGTCTAAGAACTCTCGGTTAATCACTGAGGCCACTGTGAATAACACAATGACCACCATAATCGCGATCCAACTGATCAAGGCGATGGGTCGTTTAAAAATATTGCGTTCCGGATCTTTGTCGAAAAATGGGAGTACCACCAACAAGATCATAAACAGGACCGGTAGCGCAACGGCTCCCAAGAACTGCCCAAACTCCCCCGAGAAAATTTTCAACCTCAAGAGTTGGAAGTAGAAGAGGAAATACCATTCCGGTTCAGGATGATAGTCACCTGGATCAGGAGCAGCTTGGTCTAAGAGGACGACTGGTTCCCAGAGCGCAAGCACACAGGTCCCGACGAAGACAAAGGCCATCCCGACCATATCCTTCCAAATTTGACGCGGGAAAAAGTAGTCGGTCTTGGCCTTAATCTCCTCCTTCGTCCCACTGTACGGACCGGCTGGAGCGGCCACCCGAAACAAAAACAGATGCAGACCAGCTAAGGCCATGAGAGCTGCTGGAAGAATCATCACATGCAGTACAAAGAAACGGCTTAATGTCATCTGCCCAGGAGTCGGTCCGCCTTTTAGAAACCGGGCGATGAAATCGCCAATGACTGGCGTCTTATCCAAAATCTCGACACCCACCGTCGTCGCCCAGAACGCGCGCTGATCCCAAGGCAGCAGATATCCTGTGAAGCCAAACGTGATCACGATACCGAATAATGCCAAACCCACGAGCCAGAGCAATTCTCTTGGTTTCTTGTAGGCGCCCCACAAGAACACTTGGGACATATGAGCCACCACACACACGACCATCGCACTGGATCCCCAGAAATGATAACTGAGCAAGAACCAGCCGTAGTCGACGTCATGAATGATGTATTGCGTGCTGTCATAGGCATGATCGGCGGTGGGGACATAATAGAACATCAGAAGGATGCCGGTCAGCGCCTGCATGGCAAAGATGAACAATAGAATCGAGCCGAAGACGTAAGCCCAACGAGAACCGCCAGGTATCGGTTCATTGAGCATCTTGGCCTGCATCTCCTTGAGGCCAACCCTTTCGTCCAGAAAAGCAACAAGCTTTTCGATCGCGCTCGGCTGATGATCAGGAATCACTGCAGGAGAGGAATGTTTGATGTCCATATTGCTAAGCTTCAGACGATCCGTATTTGAGATTTCGTACCAGCCTTAAACTCCATGTCGATAATTTCTACCTCACCGCTCGCGGAGACCCGAATAGGCAACGGATCAAGAGCACGCGGAGCAGGGCCATCCAGTACTTTCCCTGCCGCATCGTAGATGCTCAAGTGACATGGACAGAGGAATACCGGTCCGAGAGCCTTGTGGTTTCTCCATTTGAATGCACATCCAAGGTGTGGACACTTCCCTGAAAATGCGAGATACGGAACATCCGTCTTATTGGTCCAGATCACTTTCCCCTGGGCATCACGGAATTCTTCATCTTTCCCCTGATAGACTTTTTCAAGAAGATTGGGAGTCGCTTTTACGACCCACACGTTCTTCTCCACCTCATACTCAGGCATGTACGCTTCCTTCACCTTTTTCTTGTACTCGAACTGCACCCCAACATCCTCATTCTTGATTTTGCCCACGTTTCCCACGGTCAACCATTGGTTGTCAAATTCCGCATACATGGGCTTCATGAGAAAGCGAAGAATGGGATACGCGAGGGGAAGTCCGATCAAGAAGCCGATCACGTGGGTGAAATTCATAAAGAAGGTGCGCCGCTTGACATTCTTTTCCAAATCAGGCAACGGCACCAACACTTCGCCCGGTGTGACATGAATATTGTCTTCGAGATGGGAGATTTCTACTTCGTGCGTGGTGACATAGTCGTCCCGCTTGAACGGCGGAAGTGCCAGGATATCGCGTGATGGCAACCTCAGATGCACAGAATCTTCCGTGACATCTTGCACCTGCCCCATATCGATCTGGCGCTCACCGCTCCCATTCATCGAGACCACGATATGGCTGATCTCATGAGAGAGTGGATCGAGCACCACCTTGGAGACTTCACCGATGTCGAGGTCTGTACAGCGGACCTTGGATTTCAGCTTTGGTTGCAGCATGACTATTGCTTGATAGGCTTTGGAGTGTTCACCGAGGTGTTCTTGAAGCTGCCCAACCAGATGGCGAGCGCCTGCATTTCTTTGGGATCCATGAGATCCTTGAACTTATCGGGCATGACGCCCTTCTTCCATTCCTTCTCAAATCCCTCAGCCATAAAAGCTTTAGGGTTCGCAATTTTTTGTTCGATCTCCTCAACGGTCATCAACGTGCCGATGTTATCCAGCTCGGGACCTCGCTTCTTTCCACCTTCACCCCTGAGCTTATGACAGTTGTAACATTCCTGCAGCTGCCACTGCTCTTCTCCCACCTTCATCACATCACCCGCACCACCAGAGGCTGCTGATGGTTTTGCGTCTGCCGGCGGTGGTGCTGCCGAAGCCACGGCTGCCTGACCCGTTCCTAACGCCTTTAACCTGTCTTCGAGGGCCTTAACCTGCTCATCAAGGGCTTTCGCCCGAGCAATGAGCTCCTCTGCCTTCCCTTGCTGCGAGGCAGCTCTTTGTTTCTCCAGAAGCTTATTGATTTTCTCCCGCTCATCCTCCGGATCGAACTGAGGTAACAGAGACGCACCCGCAATACAGACTGCGATCACGACAAACCAGAATGCCAGGACAGCAAAAAAAGATTTCCCACCGCTCATGGTCTTGAGTGGTGGCGCATCCAATAACATAAAGACCAGAGCCCCAATCATCGCAAAGACGCCCCAGAGCACCTGAAAATCGGACGGCACCTCCTGCGAATGGGCAACCACCATGACCGCCCCACCAACCATGAGTGCAATTATAAGTTTTTTAAACACGATCCCTCTTTCGGATTTTCGTGATCGTCAAATATCTATCGCGTCCCCGCTCACTTTAAGCCTACAGGCACGGCACTCCCTTCAACCTCTCGCACCTTCGACACCGATGGGCGGAGGGCCACCATGGCAGCCAGCGTCACAATGATGAGGAAACTGACGGTAATGCCGGTTATCCACCAAGCCGAATATGAGAGCGTCGGTGTAAACGACTCGACCGTAAAGTCCGAGACCAAACTATACGCGTGGAAATATTTCTTCAGCAAAGACCGGACCGCACCCATCAAACTCATGATCCATGTCGAAACGAATGCGAGAAAAACCAGAACGAACTGGGCCGCAAAATCGATTTTCCCCCAATGAATGGTGCCTTGCTTGATGGTTCTGTTGTAAAGGACATAATTGACGACCGTGACAAACACCAATACGATAATCGCCGACAACTTAGCCGGCATGGAGGCCAAATAGTCCCACCCTTCCGGCAGGCTCAGTTCATCCGGCATATCCGTACCAGTCGCAACAAACCCCGCCGGGGTAAGCCACACGGCATCACTGACGAGCATCACAATAAAGCCGATCTTAATGACGGTCCGTGCGGAGACGGTCATGGGAACAAGCTTTGCCAACAGGAATGGGGACAAGACTAAGGGCAGCAAGATGGCCAACGACATCGGGTCCGGGATCCAATAGACGTTCATGACCCACATCGTGACGGGAAGGATGGCCACCAAGACAATGGGAGCCAAGATCGTCATCCTGACGGTTTCAGCGCCTTCGATTCGCTTGACGCTGAGCCAGCTGTAATAGTTAATGGCCAAGAAAAGCAACCCGATCATCATCCCCTGCACCTCGAAAAACATGGAGAGCTGATCGGCCATCATATAGGGGCAAAACGAGAAGTCGTAATCACACATTTCATAGGCCAGCAATAACCCTGTGAAGGGCTGCAGGAGTGACCCTCCCACCGCAATCCATATGGCGACGAAACCCATCCAATCGTAGTAGGCTCGTTCCTCCTGAGTCTTGGAGCCCATATACATATAGCTGGCGATCATACCGGCGATAAACCCCCCGAACGCCACGTTGCCGTCGATGCGATGCAAACTCAGAGGAAACCAACTTTGGTTTGCAATTTTGTCCCATAAAGTCGCGGCTGCAAGGAAATCCTGCGGTGAAACCCCTTCGGCCTTTGGCGGAGTGTTCATAAAGGACGTCGGACCATTGATCACAAAGAGAATCAGCAGGCACACCAGATTCAAGACGATGCCCAGCGCGATGTGCCGCCCCTTCTTTTCACCCTTCCAGACATCCCAGGTGTAGAGGTACGCATACATCAGGATTGTCTCGATGATGAACAGTGCCGGATAGAGGACCGCGAACACGATATAAAATTGATTGATGAACCAAGTGGTGAATTCCGGATAGGCGGCAAGGAGGATAAAAATGAAGAACCCTCCAGTCACAGCCGTCAAGCTGAACAGGATGACCGTGACTTTGGTAATTTCCCTGGCCATGCGATCGTAACGCGGGTCTTGTTTTCGATACCCGAGCCATTCAGCGATGACCACAAAGATCGGGGCGCCTAGAATGAACGCGGCGAACAAGATGTGAAGCTGCGCAACAACCCAGACGGCTGTCCGATTACCCGTGTAGGGAAGATTCACCGAGGAGGCCCCAAGTTCCTGGGCGTAGACAGCGGGCGCAACACACACGCAGAGCGCAAAAATCGTAACAAGAGTCGGCAGACTGTGCCACAGTTTTTTCACGATACCTCGATGCCCCCTTACTTTCATTCCGAAGCTAGCCAAGAACCTCACTTAGCGCCTTGATCCACCCACTGCTTCTGTTCTTCGCTCCACATCTTTCCAGGAAGCCCAAAAGTCCGCTCATACAGCACCAGTTTCCAGCGGTCCTCCTCAGAGAGCTTACTTTTCCAGCCCTTCATCTTCGTATTGGGCACCCCCTCAGAGATCCGCCAAAACCACACGGAGTCCGAATAGAGCTGCATGCGTCCAGAATTTCGGAAGTCCGTAGCCCCTGCCTTCACAGGCTTCCCGTCGTTTCCATGACAACTGCCACATTTCACGTCTGGATTAGCTTCACCCAGATAGAGCTTTCGCCCCTCTTCCAATTTTTGAGGATCGTCCCACCACTGTGGTGGCATATGCTTGTCGACATATTCTGCCGGAGCCGGGGGTGGCGGAACAATCGGCCCTTCTCCCTCCTCACCAGTGCAACCGACCAGCAATCCACTACTCAAGATCAACACGATTCGAACCAAATTCATGTTCACGACCATTGCGCAATCACCCCTCATAGCCTACATACCCGAGAAACGCTCAAACACGGATGCCGAGCCATGCGCGGGAAGCCCGCACAAAAAAACGCTTCTGCCGAGAGGTCTACACCCCTAACAAAAGCGCCCCGGTCGCCCACACCTTAATAACTCTGCACACAGGCCCTCGCCCATCCATCAACCGATCCGGCGAGGTACTCCGCTGCCCTCTAAGTCCCGTCATCGGCGATTATGATTTTCGCTTTTTCTGCGATTTTCCCTTGCCTCGCTCCTGCCTCCGCTGAGAACGGACAAGCTTCATACCAAGAATACTACCAACCGCTGCGACCATCGCGCCACCTCCCCACCAAAGCCAAACGGGAGAGCCACTCGCATCACAACCGGTTCCAAAATTCACCAAAACCTTCCGTTCACTTTCAAGATCCTTCGGATCGAATTCAACCTTCAAATTCTGCTGCTCACCCCTTACTTCAACAAGCAGGGGATCACCAAGATTATCATTATGGAGATGGAAGGTCGCTTTGTAATAGCCATCTCCATCAGTCTTTACAACCTGGCCATACGAAATCTTTGTGTCCTTAACGAGGACATCTACGCTTGAGACCGCTCTCCCGTCTGTCCCGCACACATACCCTTCAACCATGAAGCGATGATCAGCTTCATGAGTAGGTCGCGCCACTGGTGGAAATGCAGCGCTTAGAAGTACACCACAAACCAGGACAAACAGCCCTACCGCGTTCCGCCGGCTATGGGTTAGATTCATTTGCTGGCTCGTCGTTGACTCTTTCAAAAACACGCACTCTCCATCACAACGAGCGTACTAATTACGGGCAGGGGTTTCTAGCACAGAGGAAAATCTTTGTCAACGAAACAGCCGACTTTTTTGAGATGCGGGGAGTGTATTCTCTGTTTGAAAATTCAATGGTGGAGATACGCAGGCTAGAGATAGCCTTTGGTTCGCGCGATCGTCTCAATCTGTTCAGCTTCTGCTCGACGGTCAGACTCTTTTTTTGAGACCCACGCTTCCCACGACTTTCCATTTGCTGTGTCTGCACCTGTAAACGCTATCGCGATAATATCTTGGTATACAACGCGCCGCGGATCCTCGCGGTCTGCTGGGAAAAGCTCGAGATATGGATCAGTCTCGGCACTCTGGCGATTAAAAATGTAGCCGGCCACAGATTCACCACCCCGCAGCGTCAGGGTTACGTCACCGCGGTAATCGAAGGCCAGCTCGATCGCCTCTCCTGTCTCTGCTGCTGATCCTGGGGTGAACACCCGACCTTCAAGAGAGCTCGTCTCACCCGGATTATGATTTTTCGTATCGGTCATTTCTTAAACCTCTGGCGGGCAAACTTGATTTGTTCGGCGGAAGAGCAAACCGACAATGATACCCGTGAATGATTGGCGCTTACCGAGACGTGGGCAACAACGTCAATTTAGCGGTTCGCGCAAATCCGGAGACGGTGCTGAATGTATCCTCAACGGCGGATGCCTCATAGCCACAATGAACCATACAATCGGCGCATTTTTCATTTCGACCGGTGCCGTACTGATCCCACTCCGTCGACTCCATCAACTCACGGAATGTTTTGACATAGCCTTCCTGAAGTAAGTAGCAGGGCTTTTGCCACCCAAAGACGTTGTAGGTTGGATTACCCCAAGGCGTGCACTGGTATTGCCGCTGGCCCATGAGAAAATCCAAAAACAACGGAGATTGGTTAAACTGCCAGCCTGCCTTTGGCTGAGCCAGGATCTTGGAAAAGAGCTCCTGAGTTCGAGTCCGTTTCAAGAAATGCTGTTGATCCGGGGCCTTTTGATAGCTATAGCCAGGCGAGATGGTCATGCCCTCCACGCCCAGCGCCATCATCTCATCGAAAAACTTCCTCACCCGTTCAGGATTGGCGTCGTCAAACAATGTCGTGTTCGTCGTGACGCGATGTCCACGCTTAACCGCCGCTTTAATGGCTTTCACGGCGACCTCATACACGCCGTCTCGGCAAACGGCCAAATCGTGCTCATCTTTCAGTCCGTCCATATGGACGCTGAACGTGAGATATTTCGACGGTTTGTACTCATCCAGTTTACGTTCCAAGAGAATCGCATTAGTACACAGATAAATATATTTCTTCCGATCCACCAGGCCCTGCACGATCGTAGCTATTTCAGGATGAATGAGCGGCTCACCACCCGGAATGCTGACCATCGGCGCTCCGCATTCCTCCGCTGCCGCCCAGCATTGCTCAGGCGTCAACCGCTTATCGAGGATGTGATCGGGATATTGAATCTTTCCGCAACCTGCGCAGGCCAAATTACAACGGAAGAGCGGCTCCAACATGAGCACTAAGGGATATCGTTTCACTCCCTTGACCTTCTGGGAGAGGACGTACGTCGCCACGGTATACATCTGGGAAATCGGAACAGCCATTCCGTTCTCCTTATCTATGCTGCTTTATTGTCTAGCCCTTATATATGATTAGCCGCTCATCGCAGCTATACGTGGAGGCACAATAATGTGGCAGATTCTAACATCAAGCACGGGACTCGTCAATTTGATCAACTTCTAAAGGCATCCTAGTAATCAGTTTCCTGAATTGTCCTCATTGTCTCCTGACTCATGATCTTTTCGTCTTTTATGAAATTCGAAATTTCAGAAAAATGATCTTCTTCGTCGGTTAATTCAGAATTTTCATTCACGGTTGCACGAGATGCTTTAATCGATGAAAACTGTCCATAGTGTTTTTCGATCAAATCCAGAGCATCCGTTAGCCGTGATCCTTCAACAACCGCCAAAATCGCGCCATCCCCTGTTACCTTCCAATGAGTCCATCTTCCTGTGAGACCAGGGAATCTGTGCTCCCAACGCTCTCTTACTGCGGTTGATACCTTCGTTGCCATCTGCCCCTGAACTCATGAAATGTACGTGGGTTAGGCTACTGGCGGTGCCTTATCCCGTCGCCATGAACAATCATAGAGGCTCCGGGTCGAGCGAGCTCTGTATGGAGGCGCCGAGCGGGTTCGAACCGCTGCATCGCAGTTTTGCAGACTGCTCCCTTACCACTTGGGTACGGCGCCTCGGAGGGCGGCATTATAGTCGCTTCTTTTCCTGGAACTCAATACAAGACCGCACAACTACCAATTGAACAACACTTTTTTTGTGAAGAGCCTTTGAGGGCGCAGAAATCCTGCGTTACGTATCCTAGACTTGACCAACCACACGAGATGCCGCACGAAGTATCTTATTCGAATAGAGATTTGGAGAACTCCTGCCACCACGCGTCGTACTCAGGAGCAGTGCGTACAGAATCACCATGGCGATGCCAAGGTGGTGGTAACTCTTCAGCGCTTCCCATCTTGCGGAACCCACGACCTCATAGTTCAAGACAATAGCTAACACAATATAAACGGCCAACATCCCATACCCGACACGGCTCAATCCGCCGTTCATCTGCGTAGCAGCCGTGACGACAACACAGGCCGCCGGGATCATCCAGACTAGATGCTGATCCCAGGTAATGGGAGAAAATAGCAACGCTAAAATGAAGGTTGCGGCACAGTCTTGCGCCCAGTGGGAATCTCCAGGCCCTTGAAATGGCCGCCGACTGTACCATGCAAATAGACCGAACAGGGAAACTGCTGCAACGCCGACGATTCCATTGGCAACCGGCGACGGAAGATCGAGGACCGGCTGGTAGCCAGGATCGACTTGCCGCAGCCGATGAGTCGGTGGGTAGGTGATAAGATATCGAAGCATGGTGTGGCGGAGTGAGAGATTGGCCTTTTGCAGTTCGTTCTCTTGCCGTCCTTCTACCTGTCGATCGAGCACGGAGAGCACCGCGTTTCTTGTCCATTCTGCATGATGGTCCCACCATCCAGTGGGGCCCATGTACAGAACAGGGAGCACGATCCAGAGCAGTGTAGCAGCGACCGTATACAGAGCAACCCGCCACTGCCGCTTCCATAGGAACAGCAGCACAAAAAGAGCCGGCGTAACTTTAAGAACGATGCCAAGTCCAACCAGCGCTGCACCCAGCCATTCTCTACCCACCCATATCGCGTAAAGACCTCCCGCAAGAATGCCGAGCAGCATAAGATGCGGCCCACCATCGTCGAGATCATTCAACATAAATTGCAGGGTCAATGCTCCGGCGCCTATGCCGACCCACAGCCCTCCCCACCTATTCGAGTCCGACAAGCCAACGATCATACGTTGGAACAGAACGATCGTGACCACCAAACAGACCACTGCCGCCGCGTAGCGTAACGCCAGACTGGGATTTCTATCGAGCGCCAGCAAGGGGGCAAAATAGATGCCTGTGGTCGGCAAATACATATAGCAGTAATCGTTGGCATACAAATATTCGCCGGAGAGAAAACGCCTCCCAATCTCACGGTGGATATCGATGTCACGAAAGTGAAAGGATCGACCAAAGGAAATAATGTAGCCGTGCACGACCGCGGCCGCGACAAGTCCGACCTGTACCACTCGTACGACTAACGTCGACCGCACGAAGGAGTGAAGCTGTTGCATGAAGGAGTTCGAATCCATTGCGAGACTGCACCCATACATGACGCGCCAAGAGTGCGTCAATCACTTCTTTAGCAAGAACGATTTAGTGGATGGAGCGAGTTGAACGGCGTTACTCCAGGCACGCTTATCGGTGAGGCAATACTGGAATCTCTTTCCCGAGTGTTGAAGGATGCTCCGACTGAGGTACCAACGATTCCCATCCAGTTGAAGGGACGGGGGCACCAGCATCACCGCTCCCTTCGGCTTCCTTTTCCTTGGCGAGGAGTTCAACTTCTTCGATCAACGTGTCCATCAATTCATCCATCGGAACCTTCCGAACCAGCTTCCCCTTCTTAAACAGGATGCCTTTCCCTTCGCCGCCGGCGATCCCGATATCCGCCTCTTTCCCTTCCCCGATTCCATTCACAACACATCCAAGCACTGACACATTCAACGGAGTCTTGATATGGCCGAGTTTCTTCTCTAACTCATTCGCCATACGGACGACATCGATTTCGACGCGCCCGCAGGTCGGGCAGGCAATGACATTAATCCCCCGATGACGCAATTCGAGCGACTTTAAAATTTCAAAGCCGACTTTGACTTCGTCGACAGGATCGGCGGCCAACGACACACGCAACGTATCTCCGATACCCTGTGAAAGCAAGTACCCAAGGCCGATCGAAGACTTCACCGCCCCTGTCATAGTCGTCCCGGCTTCCGTGATTCCAATATGCAGCGGATAATCCGACTGATGGGCGAAGAGCCAATATGCATCGATGGCATGATGTACGTCCGAGGCTTTTAGCGACACTTTCATATTGGTAAAACCAACGTCTTCCAACGCATGGACAGCATTGAGTGCCGACTCTGCCAGTGCCTCAGGGGAAGGCCACCCATACTTCTCCAGCAAATGACGCTCGAGAGACCCTCCGTTCACACCAACTCGAAGGGGAATACCGCGTTCATTCACGGCCTTGATCACTTCTTCCACTTTCCACCAAGCCCCGATATTGCCGGGGTTGATACGGACACAATCCACAACCTGCGCGGCCTTTAAAGCCAATCGATGATCGAAGTGGATATCGGCGATCAGCGGCACCGTCATAGCCGCTTTAATTTGCGGAAGCACTTGCGCAGCCTCATCATCTGGAACCGCCACACGAATGAGTTCGCAGCCGGCGGCTTCAAGCTGGTGAATCTGCGCAACGGTCGCAGCAACATCACGGGTGTCCGTCGAACACATCGACTGCACGGAGACGGAAGCACCGCCGCCGATTTTTACGTTACCAACGTGAATCTGCCGAGTTTTTCTTCTCGCAATATGCATGTGGTCTTTCGCTACTGACGCTTCACGAACGGCGCTTCACGCATGACGCACGTCAGCTACCCTGTTCGTCGCCATGAGGGAGATGGCTGCCGAGTGTGGCGCCTGTGAATTGTGATTTTTCCACCGGCGCGTTGCCGATCAGTTCCTTCACGCTTTGATAAATGCCCTCGGCGGTTAACCCGTATCGCTCACGTAAGAGATCTTGAGGTCCCTGCTCGATGTACCAATCGGGCAAGCCCAGGACCTTGGTCTTGACGTCCGTCACTCCGGCGTCCGAAAGGGCTTCCAATACTGCCGAGCCAAATCCGCCGATCTTGCAACCTTCCTCTACTGTCACGACATATCGCGCTTGCCGGGCTACATCCACGATCAGATCTTGATCAAGCGGTTTCACGAATCGTCCATTCACCACAGCCGTGGAGACCCCTTCCTTCTCCAACCGCTTAGCTGCCTCGACGGCCTGCCATACAGAGACACCGATCGCGATAATCGCAACATCTGTTCCTGGGTTCAGGAGCTCGCCCTTGCCAATCGGGAGCGCCTGGGGAACCGGATCCATCTTTACGCCAAGGCTCACCCCACGTGGATACCGCACGGAAATCGGTCCGTTAAATTCCAGACAGGTTTTCATCATATGCTGAAGTTCGTTTTCATCTTTGGGGGCCATCACGACCATATTGGGAACGTGACGCAGATAGGCATAGTCAAACGCGCCATGATGGGTTGTTCCGTCCTCGGCAACAAGCCCTCCACGGTCAATGCAGAATGTCACGGGAAGATTCTGTGTGGCGACATCGTGCACGACCTGGTCGTAGGCCCGTTGGAGAAACGTCGCGTACATCACAACCACCGGCTTCATCCCCTGCGCTGCTAGCCCTGCTGCAAACGTCACGGCATGCTGCTCGGCAATGCCGACGTCGTACAACCGGTCCGGGAATTCCTTTTCAAAAGCCGTCAGCCCCGTACCTTCGCACATGGCCGCCGTAATGGCCACGACGCGCTTATCCTCGCGAGCCAATTTGACCAGCGCATCCATGGCGATCGCCGTGTAGGAGGGACGTGCGGCCTTCTTCGCCGGTGCACCTGTCTCCAAAACAAACGGAGGGCAGGCATGGAACCACACAGGATTCTTCATAGCCGGTTCGTAGCCAAGCCCCTTTTTAGTGATGACGTGAAGCAAGACGGGCCCCTTCATCTTCAACACATTCTCAAGCGTCGGTAGCAGATGTTCAAAGTTGTGACCGTCGATCGGACCACTGTATTGGAAACCCAATTCCTCAAAGAGCAAGCCCGGCAGAATCACACCTTTGGCGAGTTCCTCGGCTCGGCGAGCGAGTTTTTGCATATCAGAGCCAATGTGGGGAATCTTGCCTAACAACTGCCCGGTCTCTTCCCGCATCTTTCCGTAGAACTCCCCTGTGATCGTTCGACTGAGATACGCAGAAATAGCACCGACGTTTTTCGAGATCGACATCTGGTTGTCGTTCAAGATCACGAGAAAGTCTTTTCCGAGTCCTCCTGCATGATGCAGTCCTTCGAGCGTCATCCCCGCCGTCATGGCACCGTCACCCACGACGCAGACGACCTTGTTCTTCTGCTTCAACTGCTCACGAGCCTCCACCATGCCGAAGGCGGCCGACACACCGGTACCGGCATGTCCCGCATTGAACGTATCGTACTCACTCTCTTCCCGCTTACAAAACCCACTCAGTCCGCCGTACTGCCGCAAAGTATGAAATTGCTCTCGCCGACCGGTGAGAAGTTTATGCGTGTAGGACTGGTTGCTTGTATCCCAAACGATCTTGTCGTTCGGTGTATCCAGGAGATACTGTAAAGCGACGGTGAGTTCGACCACACCCAAATTCGAGGCCAGATGTCCCCCGACGTTCGAAACCGCTCCGATAATCTGCTCGCGAATCTCCTGGCACAACACCGGAAAACGATCAGGAGACAACCGCTTCAGATCAGCCGGACTATGGATCGTCTTGAGAATGGACATGGATTTGGTCTCCTTCTTTCTTCTTCCGTTGGCGCATACGTCAACAATATTCGCGAACGGACCTCGCCCCACAGAGGCGCTTAATTTGAGGGGAGTCTCACACAGGAATCGTATGATGTCAAGTACTTACCAAAGATCTTTGCGGTTAAACTTAACTAAGACGGACGCCCCAAGAAGAGGCGATGTCAAGCAACCATATAGAGACTTGATGGTTGCGCTAGTAAGGAAAATCAAGCCCCGCAAAGATGGCTCCACCTTCCTTGCTGAATCCGTAGTCGATTCGTCCCACGACGTTAGGCCGGATGATTCCCCGAAATCCGATGCCCGGCGTAATACGGTAGTCTCTGAAGCTCACATTCTTAAAAGAGTTGAACACTTGGCCGGTATCGATAAAAGGCGCGATCTCGAAGTCCGCCATGACCCCGGCGAGACGCGTCCGTAAGATGTGAATTCGTTCCTCGATGCTGAACGCAATCAATTGCTTATCGATATAGCGGTCCACACCGAAGCCACGTAGATTGTTTTGTCCCCCCAACGAGCTTTGTTCATAGAAGGGAACGTCCGATCCCAGCGTGGCCTGCAGTTCTCCACGCACGACCAGGATAGCTCGCTTGGACTCGCTGGCGAACATCCGCTTCACCTCAAGTCCATATCTCGAATACCACGGATCCGCAGCATTCTTGAAGTTGTAGTTTAGCTCGGCGTAGGCGGTGATCGCCGTCCCATCGGTCGGCGTCACTAAATTGTTTCGAGTGTCATAATGAAAACTTACCCGTTGACCGAGCACCGTCGACCCGTCCGAGCCAGGAGCCGAGGGGAAGACCTCTCCCGTGAACGGAAGCTCCGTGCCTCCCTCCTGGATCGATTGCATGTGCCGCAATCGCTGACTGACTGCAATCTGCGTAACCTCATTTGCATAGATGCCGAACTTCCAGTTCAACCTCGTCTCGGAGGCCGTATAGTTGGTCTCCTGCTCTTTGACGGTTGTCGGACCAAGTCCGAAAAATCGCACGGTCGCGTTCTTAAAGTGCATCGCGCTGAATCCGATGCTGTATCGCCCATTACTAAAACCTGGGTCGACATAACTGATGAGGAATTTCCGCTCGATCCGCTCCGTCCAAGAGGCAATGCCTCGGAGTTCTTTGCCGCCTGGTTCGTAACGGAATAGGTTGACGGTCCCACGAGTGCCGACGATCGAGTTGTAGACCACCATCGGCGCAACCAAATATTTGAGGTCCCCGTCCGGTCCTGTGATGAGCGCCGGGACGATCATCCCAATATCGTTACCGTCGTTTTTACTTGTGCTGATGGCAGGAATCGGGAAAAACTTTACCTCGGCACGGGCAGGATTTGGGGAGAATGGGCACAAGCTCCCAAGCAAGAGAACTGTCAGACTGAGGGCAAGGCTACGCATACACGTTCTCGTGGTCTCACAAACCAACGTTATGGCGCCTTGAGCTTGTCCGATTTCTTACGGAGCTGATCAACGAGATCTGAATACGAGGAAGCTCGAAGAATTTTCGTAAACTGTCCGCGATAATTATTCACCAAGCTGATATTATCCACAACGACATCGTAGACCCGCCAGTCTTCTGCTCTATTAATCAACCGATAGTCGAGCGGAATCTCCGTTTTCCCTGAGAGGACTTTGGTCCGCACTTCCGCATATTCCTTCTCTGTACGTTCGTTCAGATATTGCACCCCTTCACCTGAGTAGGTTTCAATCTTGTCCGCGTACGAATTTGTCAGTACCGTTCGAAACAAATCGACGAATTCGTGCTTCTGTTGATCGGTCAGTTGATTCCACGGAGCGCCCAGGGCCCGTCGAGACATTTCCGCATAGTCAAATCGAGCCTCCACCACTCTTTCAAGCAATTGCCGACGCTCATCCGCTTTGTCTTTATGCTTGAGGTCTTGATCGCGAACAATACGAAGCACTTCGTCAATGGTCGTTTTCATGGCTTCCGTGGGAGGGCCCGCGTAACCTGGGACACTCGACAACCCAACTATGCTCATTGTCAGGAGCACGATTGTTCTCCGGCGGATACCGGTCCGTAGGTTCTCAAGAATGCGCATGATCATCATTACACCATCCCCTCTGCTGAATTCCCACCCATTCAGCTGACAGACCGGTCAGCCTGCGTTAATTGACTTTTCCGTGGACGTATTGACTCACCAGCTCCTCGAGATCAAGGCCTGATTCGGTATCACGGATGGTATCTCCCGGTTTCAGAGGATCGCCGCCGCCACCAGGTGAAAGCGCAAGAAATTTCTCTCCGATGATCCCTCGAGTCTTAATCGACGCGATGGTATCGGTATACAACGAGGTTCCCTTTTGAACCGCCAGCCTTACGACCGCCCGATCGCCTTTGAGATTGATACCCTTCACACGACCGACCTCCACACCGGCTATTTCTATCGTCGCTCCAGACTTCAAGCCCGAGGCTGAATTAAACAGCGCATCCACTTCGTAGAGATCTCCGCCGATAATTTCCAATTTGCCGAGCTTGATGGAGAGATACCCGAGGGAGACGATTCCTACCAAGACAAACACGCCAACGACCAATTCCAGTTTGCCCTTGTCCATCTTGGGACTCCTCTACCTTGCGGGAACCGCGCTGGTCAGCGGCAGTGTCCCACCCACCGAGATGAATTCTCTGATTTCCGGATCCGGTGTTCGTTGAAACTCGAATGGCGCGGCCATCGCTGCAATCTTCCCCTGCTTCAACATTGCCACATAATCGGAAATGCCGAAGATCTCGGGAATTTCATGGCTCACCATCACAGCAGTAAACCCGAACTTCCGCTGCATACCCGTGATAAGGTCATGGATCGACTTAGCCATCAGCGGATCGAGACCGGTTGTCGGTTCATCAAAGAGGATGATTTCCGGTTGCATCACCAACGCGCGAGCCAGACCGGCGCGCTTGCGCATACCCCCGCTCAGTTCAGCGGGAAACTTGTGCCCCATACCCGCCAATCCAACCTGTTCAAGCTTCTCTTCCACCCGGTGAGTCACCTCTTCGCCCTTCATGCGAAGTTTTTCCCGGAGGGGAAACGCGACATTTTCAAAGACCGTCAACGAATCGAATAACGCCGCCCCCTGAAACAACATCGCAAACCGTTTCCGGACTTCGTTGAGGGCCTGGCCGCGGAGTCGCGAGATCTCGACTCCATCCACCCAGACTTCTCCGGAGTCCGGCTGAAACAAGCCGATCATGTGTTTCAGCAAGACGCTCTTCCCTTCTCCGCTTCGACCGATGATCGTCGTGAGCTTCCCTTGAGGAACGGTCAGATCGACCCCTCGCAACACAGGTTGCCCCCCGAGCGTCTTCGTCACACCGACGAGCTTCAACATGGCTACAACAGAACCGACGTTAAAAAATAGTCCCAGACGAGAATCACGACCGACGACAACACGACGGCCTCGGTCGTGGCAGTGCCGAGACCCTCGGCACTCATCCTGGTATAGAACCCTTTATAACAACAAACCCAGCTGATAATCAGCCCGAAACTGATGGACTTGAGGATGCCGCCGTAGACATCTTTCCATTCCACCGCAGACTCGATGGAGTTCCAATACGAGCCGGCGTTCACTCCCAGCAAGTCGACCCCTACCAGGTGCCCGCCATAGATTCCCACTACATCGAAGATCGCGACGAGCAACGGAACCCCGATTAAACCTGCGACGAGTTTCGGAGCGATCAGGTATTGGAGAGGGTTGATGGCCATGGTATCGAGCGCATCAATCTGTTCTGTAATCCGCATAATCCCGATCTCCGCCGTCATAGCCGAACCGGCTCGAGCCGTCACCATGAGCGCAGCTAATACTGGCCCCAGTTCACGAATCATACTGAGTGCGACCGCGGAACCTAACAACCCTTCCGATCCGAACTTTCTGAGCGTGTAGTAACCCTGCAGCGCCAAAACCATTCCGGTAAAGGCTGCGGTCAATACGACAACAAACGTCGACTTGTATCCGATGAAGTGGAGCTGCTTGACGATCTGACTGAATCGTAACGGCGGACGTGCCAACCACGCAAAGGAGGATGCGACAAAGATCAGCATCCGACCCATTTCGCTGATGTAGGTGAGGGCCCAACGGCCCATGGATTCAAGCAGCGCCATAGTCACATCAATGAAAGTTCTTGCCGTTGTGTTTCGATTGTCATGGTTGCAACGTACTGCCGGAAAAAATTCGTCAACGCCTGTGCCGCAATGGTACTCTGGCGACGAAGGCGGCCTAGCCCCAAGAGGCTTGACGGAGTCGTTAAGATAGCGACAACACCCTTGACCCAGCCAGTGGGATTAAGAAATAAATTGAAGTCAAGCGGGAGATCTTCGTCGAGACGATCCGACACAGATCGAATCACGATGAACGGGACGCGTGCCCGGCCGGCCTCGGCAGCCAACGCCGCACTCTCCATATCAAGACCGATCGCCGCAGTACTCTTTGCAAACTCACGTTTTTCCTTGGCACTGCCGATCACACGATCCGTGGAGACAAACCGTCCGATGCGCTCCGGTGGCACCATTGTTTTAATAACGGCCACCGCAAGGTTCCGTTCATTTCCCCGTACTGCTAAAGACGGTGTTTGGACAGACTTTGAACCTTGCTCAGTTTTCTGCACGACTTCGAGTCCCACTAACAGCGCCCCAATGTTGGCTTCGATGAGTGCACAAGCAAATCCGGTTGATACCACAAGGTCAATGGGTTGTTCGACGAGCAGTTGGTTGGCACTTCGCCTCGCTTTCTCCAAACCCATACCTGTTTGAGCCAGCCAGTATTCTCCAGCTCCGACCGAGTGCACGTGAACTGAGATACCGGCATGGCATCGCTCCACCCCGGGTGGAAACGCAGCCTGAACGGCCTTCATTTCCCACGGGGTGGCGGCAAAAATGACGGTACGTTTAGGCAGCACACCCCCTGAAGGGAGCAAGGGAAGAGAACCAGGAGAGGTCAATGCTCGGACCGATATGAAGCGGTCTCTGGAATGTGATGACGCAGTTCATCGGCCCGCATCTTCCCTCGAGAGCGAAGATTGCGACACATCGCCAGAGCCCACAACGGGAAATACTGGCAATACCAGTGGTACCGAAGATAAAACACTCGTGGGAATCCCGTACCGGTGTGCATAATCTCCTCCCACGATCCGTCATTCTTCTGGTGCCGAAGCAGGAACTGCACCCCACGCGCCACACTCAACGAATCGATTGCGCCGGCCGACATGAGGGCCATCAACGCCCATGCGGTTTGCGAGGGCGTGCTTTCTCCTCGTCCTTGATGCTGCGTATCCTTGTATGAAAGACAGGACTCACCCCAGCCACCGTCAGCATTCTGTCGTGACTCCAGCCAGGATACGGCCCGACGAATATAGGGTGCCGACAGATCTTCCCCGATTGCTCGTAGCCCTGCCAGAACTGACCATGTACCATAAATGTAGTTAACGCCCCACCGCCCATACCAGCTGCCATCTTCTTCTTGCTCCTTTCTCAGGAAGGCCAGCGCCGGCCCAGCAGATGGATGCGTCCTGTCGTACCCAAGCGCACCAAGCATCTCCAAACAGCGTCCGGCTAAGTCTGCGGTGCTAGGGTCCAACAACGCCTTATGATCGGCGAACGGGATATAGTTGAAGACCACACGGTTATTGTCTTTATCGTATGCGCCCCAGCCTCCATCGGAACCCTGCATGGCCAGCACCCATCGCATTCCGCGACCAATGGAGTCGTTGACCTCTGACTCTTGACCGGGGATCTTCAGTTTGGACAAGGCCATAATGACGACCGCAGAGTCATCCACATCGGGATAGAGCTCATTCTCGAACTGGAAGTACCAGCCACCTGGTTCCGCATGCGGCGAAGAGATGACCCAGTCACCCACCGTCTTTGTTTGCCGAGACACCAAATAGCGACCAGCCTTTTGGAGAGCAGGATGATCTTGCGCAACTCCCGCCTCGACCAGCGCATTCGTCAGTAACGCCGTATCCCAGATAGGAGAAAAACACGGCTGTAGGTGAAGCGTGGGAAGCATCTCCCCGTCGATCATCACGGAATCATAGACTTCCAACTCTTCGATTTCACGCAGCGCCTTGACGACCAAGGGATCGTCCGCATCGTATCCAAGACACTCGAGCGCCATGATGGAGTTCGCCATCGCCGGATAGATTGCACCGAGCCCGCCTGACCCCTTGATGTGATCCAACATCCAGGCCGCAGCCTTATGGAGTGCCTTTTCCCGTAAGACCCGCATGGGCATCCGGTCATACAACTTCAACATGGCATCCAGCGCCACAAAGAAGTTGTGCGGTGTGAGCCAGGCCTGATCCTTGTTGAAAGGAGGATACTTCCAATACCGAACTTCCCCACGAGGGATGGGGTATAACTCATCGATGCCTTGTTCGCGAGGGATCTGGCAAACCGGTCTATGGGCAAAGACGATCAGTAAGGGAATCAAGACCGCCCGAGACCAATACGAGATCGCATAGAGACTGAAGTAGAACTTCTTCGGGAGCAGCATGATTTCAACGGGCATGTGCGGGACGCCTTCCCAATCATACTGATCGAACAACGCCAGCGTGATTTTTGTAAACACGTTGGCTTGCAGCACCCCACCCATCGCCAAGATTCGCTCTTTGGCTCGAACCATGAACGGTTCATCCGCTGAGACGCCGCTCAACTTGAGTGCAAAATAAGCCTTGACCGAGGCGCTGATTTCGGCCGGGCCGCCGTAATAGATCGGCCAGCCCCGTCGGGTAATTGCGTCGACTTGAGGTATAGGACGGCTTTCTGCTCCCGTTCAGGATCCACGCGATCGAGGAATCGGCGCAGCATCAAATACTCGGAGGTCAGCGTCGTATCCGCCTCCAGTTCGGCAACCCAGTACCCCTCAGGATGCTGCCTGCTGAAGAACCACGACTGACTCCGCCTGATCGCATCATCGACCGCATCAGGTTGGCTGACCGTATGCCCGCTTGGCCTGCGAGCCGTCGAAGAATCTAATACCGGTAGAGCCACTGGTTTTTCGGAGACCAACCGAAGCGACGCCATCGCGGTGTACTCCCTCGCAGGATCGAATCCCCCGCGCGCGTTCGCAAGAAGACTATCGGAGAGGCGGCTGAAAATCGCCTTGATGATGTTCATGAATAGTTAGGACTCAAAAGAAATAACTGCGGCAGGCGAAAGACCGACATCTATAGAAGGTCTCCCTTACTATGGTTCTACACAACATGCTTCTACACAGCACAGCTCTATATAACAGACACCTAAAACCGAGTCAAGCAAGGTGGACGGGAAGTGCCTGATGTACATATGTATTTTCGGGTACCTGAGAGTGAAGACACCCTCTGAGTCCGGAGTACGGACTTCCTGTCGTGATACATCACGACAGGACTATCCCTTTCAAACCATAGGCGGGAGCTTCAATTGGATTTGGATAGAGAAGTGGTTATCTTATGAGGAAGAGAACGAGTGCGATTAAGCCCCACAATATGAGCGAGATGCATAGTTCATTGACAATTCCTCTTGCAGGAGCCAGTGGGTCATCCATCCGTTCATTTGGGTCTACCATTGGCTGGCAACACCGGGTAGCCCTTCCAAACAAGATACTGGTATAAGACCAGCCAATGGTGTTAGACAGAAGGCTATGCGACCGACGCAACTTGCCTTGAAATCGCCCCTGTAGATCATTAGGAGAACCAGTTGTGAGCGAGCCACAGCGATCACCTCCCCATCAGAAAGTAATAGGCTGTTCGATACACTTCTAGTATCACGTTCGTATCTTCAGATGAATTTCGGTGATGGGTTATGCCGGGACACATGCTCATCTCAGCAATCGCTGCATGTGTCCCGGCGGTAAATTGTTACTGAGGAGGTTGCTTTAACATGATGACATCTAGCTCCGTCCACCCCACTCTGGCAATCCTCTGGGTCGGAGTGTTGCTCGCTTT
Source organism: Nitrospira sp. (assembly GCA_016715825.1). NCBI lineage: Bacteria > Pseudomonadati > Nitrospirota > Nitrospiria > Nitrospirales > Nitrospiraceae > Nitrospira > Nitrospira sp. The sequence continues at coordinate 35,228 of JADJXO010000010.1, forward strand.
TCTTGCCATCGTCTTCGCCTCTACAGGGAGACGTTCCCCGGAAGGGACCAAAGGGTTCGGAGTCCAGACCCTGAAGTGGCTATCCATCGTGGGGTTGCTGGTTTTAGCCACGGGTTTTGTCACGGGTTTGAAGGCGGCGCATCCCTTGATCGACAAGAACTATGCGGCTGTGTTCGTGACAACCTCCGGTTGGTTCCTCGTAGGGAAAGTGGTAATTGTCTGTCTGCTTCTCGCCATTGCGTTGCGCATTCACTTCGTCTCGCTACCAGCGCTCATGATGCCTACGGAATCAGCTGCAGCCGTGAAACGCACACTCCGAATCTGGGTCATCATCGAGGCGGTCTTTACCCTTGCGCTGGTATGGGCAGGACACGTAGTGGCAAACGAGCACCCGCCAAATCACGCAGTCATCTACACCTGGCCATATCCCTTCCGCTTCTCCATCATGAACACATGGGGTATGGCCATGCTGGACGCCGTGATCGGCGTATGGGTTGCGATTACTCTGTTCATCGTAGCAGGAGCCATCGCATTGCGTACTCTCATGAAGGGCGGGCGATCGAGCTGGCGGTTTGGCCTACCGACCGTGCTTGTAATGTTGGGCCTCGCCGTTGGGGCATACGCCCTGTCTATTAAGGCCTATCCAGAAACCTACCGTGATACCCCGGTCCCGTTTAAGTCGGAATCCGTCGCTCACGCCATGACCATCTTCGCCGAAAACTGTGTCCCCTGCCATGGACACCAAGCGAAAGGTGACGGCATTTTGGCCAAAACTTTACCGAAAAAACCGATCGATTTACTTACGGAACCTCACGCGACCATGCATACTCCAGGTGATTTCTTCCACTGGCTCACCAATGGCGTTCCTGGAACGGGCATGCCTGCATGGGGTGAAAAATTTTCAGACAAAGAACGCTGGGATCTCGTCAATCTCATTCATGCCACTAACCGGGGCTATCAATCGCGCATCATGACTACTCGGATCCTGCCCAACCAACCATTTCTTGCACCTCCGGGCTTCTCCTATACCACGCATGACGGAACCACCGGCAGATTGAAAGACTTCCGTGGGGAAAAAGCCGTCCTCCTCGTCCTGTTTTCGTGGCCGGACTCACGTGAGCGACTCGATCAACTCCGGCTGACCTACCCGGCGTTACGAGACCACAAGGCCGAGGTGTTAGCTGTACCACTGACGGAGCTCACCGCGCAGCAGATCGCCGATCTTGGGAAGGACATCCCCTTCCCCTTGATTGAAAAGGAGGCAGCCGAGATCGCCCGCACATATTCGCTGTTTCGCAGGACGATCTCTCATCCCGATCTGATGGGTCCGGCAACGGTACCAAAGCATATGGAGTTCCTATTCGACCGCTTCGGATACTTGCGGGCTCGGTGGATTCCGGAAACCGATGCGGCCGACTGGAACGATATCGAGTTCGTGACGCAACAAGTGGATCAATTGAATCAGGAACAGGAAATCATGCCCCCACCTCCCGACTACCTGCAGGAGTCAGGACATGATATGCACATGATGGGTGGGATGAAGATGTAATCCTCCGACGACGGTGCGCAAAAAATGAAGTCCGTGCATCCGCGTGCGTCATTCTTGGAGAATCGTCATGGGAAGGGTCGAACGAATGTGTTCGCCCCTTCTTTTCTCCTCCTCCCAACTTTTCTGGCCCTTGCCTCCTGTTCAGTCATCGAAACCACCTATTCCGCGATCAAGACAACCTTCTCCGCAATGAAGACGACCTATCGGGTCGCCAAAAAGACGGTTAAAGGCACGATATGGGTGGTCAAAGGAGCCTATCAATTTACGAAGGGGACGACCAAACTCGCGTATCGAATCGGCAAGTTCACCTTTGAGGTCGTTCGTGCTCCTTTGGAGTACCCCTTGATGAGCGACGATATCCAGACTATCGATGGGCTCCCGGTCAAAGAGGCGATTCGTCTCGGGCGAGTCAAAGCCGCACCGTACACGGTCAACGGCCATCATTATGTGCCGATGACACTCGCGAGCGCACGAATCTATAAGGAGGTGGGTCTGGCATCATGGTATGGGGAAGAAACCAGGCGGCAGAAAGGTGGGCATATGACGGCCAACGGCGAGCTGTTCAACCCCAGTGCGCTAACGGCGGCTCATAAATATCTACCGCTTCCGATTCACGTCCAGGTGACGAATCTAGAAAACGGACGGTCGATTATCGTGCGAGTGAATGATCGTGGCCCCTTCCCCAGCCGGCACAACCCAGATTCCGGGAAAAGGATCATCGACTTGAGTCGGGGTGCTGCCGAGCAACTAGGATTTGCCGACCAAGGCGTCGCCAAGGTGCAGATCGAGACGATTCAGCTCGAAGAAGCATAAAGGAGAGGGTACCCCACCCATCGAGCCAGAATCAGAGGACCCACTACTCCCTCCTGGCATCAAGCAGGGAGGACAGGTACGTGATAGATTAGGTTCGACTAATCCGCTAGGCCGGTTGCAGATCCCCGAGTCTCACAGACACAAGCTTGGAAACACCCGGTTCTTCCATCGTGACGCCGAACAGGGAATCCGCAATGCTCATCGTTCGCTTGTTATGAGTGATGACGAGGAACTGGGCATTCTGAGCCAGATCCTTCAGCACCGCCGTAAATCGCCCGATGTTTTCCTCGTCGAGCGGCGCATCGATTTCATCCAATAGACAGAACGGTGTCGGTCTGATGAGAAAACTGGCAAAGAGCAGCGCCATCGCCGTGAGTGTCTTTTCGCCGCCCGATAGCATGGTAATGCTTTTCAGCCGTTTCCCAGGTGGTTGCGCGACGATTTCAATGCCCGGTTCGTCACTGCCGGAGGACTCACCGTTTTCCGACGGAGGTTCCTCGACCAACTGCAACTCCGCACGCCCACCAGGGAAGAACTGACCGAACACTTCGGTAAACTTGCGCTGCAGTTCATCATAGGTCGCCGCGAACATTTCTTTCGTCGTCCGATGAATCCTCTGAATGATCTCCTTGAGCGAGCTGATCGAATTGGATAAATCTTGTTCTTGAGCGGAGAGGAACGTGTGGCGCTCCTCCAGTTCCTGGTGCTCACTGATCGCGGCCAAATTAATCGGCCCCATACGATCAAGCCGATCACGGAGTTTCTGCAACTGCTCTTTCAACTCAGTATCAGATCGTTCAACCATCTCTTGATCGACGGCAGCTTCGGACTCTAGGGCCGGCTCGCTCGCCGCCGAAGACACCTCGATCAACGTCGACGGATCCAGTTGATAGGTTCCTGCCAAGGTGCTTTCGACCGTACCCAACTGCGTACGAATCTCCGCACGCCGGACCTCGACCGTCATGCGCGCATCACGAATCGCGGACATCCCTCGCCGTGCTTCCTCGAGATGGCCTTCCATTGCCCGGCTGTTCGTCATCTGTTGTGCTTGTCGCTCTTGGGCGGCAACCAATTCGCCCTTGACTTGCCCTGCCGCCTCACCGAGTTCTCGACACAGCGTTTCTTGACGAGTCTGCTCATCGTGGCTCTGCTCGATCAGGCCTTTCAGGCTGTCGAGATGTTCCCCCAAAACCCGTCGCCGATCTTCCGTTTCTTGAATCTGAAGCGTCACCCGAGCCCGATTCAGTTGCTCATGCTCGCGCTTCGCGCGCAACCCCTCGGCGGCTAACCTCGCTTCCGTGACACGATCCTGATGCGCCCGCAGATTTTGATCAAGCAGGCCAAGTCCCTCGCGTACCCTCGATAGCAACGTGTCTTGGCCGGTTTTTTCTGCGATCCACTGACTCAATTGGGCTTGGACCGACTGAGATTCTTGTTCCAAGTGCTCACGCTCAGTCCGACCTTCCTGGATCTCGGCCTCCACCGCGTTGAGTCTGTGATCAAGATCGTCCAGTACGTGCTGGAGTTTTTCTTGGTCTTTACGCAACGACAGGTTTTGCATTTCGGCCTCGCGCAACGAATCACCAAGCTGGCGGTCTCGCTCGGTCAACTCTTGAATCTGGGCCTGCACGACATCCCGCTGTTGCTTATTCTGATCAAGTTCTACGACGAGGGTTTGTCGTTTAGTTTCAAGATCGAGCACCTCCCGCCGCCGCTCCAGCAAACCGGGCGTGCCTTCCACGTGCCCACCCGTCACGATACCGGACGCGTCCACCACTTCACCGTCCAGAGTCGCCAGAATTGGACCGTTCGGAGCACTCCAGGCGTGGCGTTCCCACAGCTCGATGGCGTGGTCCAACGAGCGGACGATCACGACTCGATCGAACAGCGAGTCGCGAGCCACCGTTCTGGCAGCATCAGTCTGCACCAGGTCTACCGCTCTCCCCACAACTCCCGGCTCTGACGCAATGGCCGCCCACCACTCATACGCCTGATTCCCTTCCCAGCGTGGCTGCTGCGGGATAAAACTGCCTCGCCCCAACGTCTCCTCCTGGAGAAACCGGACCAGTCGCCGACCCACGGACGGTTCATCGACAAACCACCCCCGGACACGTTCCCCGAGGACCGCTTCGACTGCTCGCTCCATCCCAGAAGGAATCGTCAACCATTCGGCGACGGCCTCCCGCACTCCTTCACACGACTTCAGGGCCGGTCCTTGGGTGGCTCCTTGCCGGCCGTACCCCATCTCCTCCTGGACGACGCTTTGCAACGCCTCGAGGCGTGACTCAAGCCCGGCAAGTTCTTCAGAACGCCGCAAAATAACCTGATCTAACGACTGGACGAGCCCGATCGCTTGCGCCACTTCTTCTTTCACAGCACGTTGGTCCGCTTGCAACGTCGCAACCAGGCGGTCAGCCTGTCCGTACTCTTCGCGCAAGGTATCCCGACGAGCAACCGAGGACTCCCGTTGGCCATGCAGCTCGTCACGCTCCGCAGTCAACCGGGTTGCGCGGTTAGTGAAATCCTCTATCCGCTTCGCAAACTGCGAGATACTCTGCTCGGTGTTGGCGACCAGCACGGCCAGTTGCAACACATCTTTTCGCCCTCGCTCCTCTTCTGCGACTGCCGCAGCACGCTGATCGCGTAATCGCGTCATGTCACGATCCAGCTCCTCGAGTGCCTGGGTTCGAACCGTGACTTCCTCCTCAAGCCCAACCAATGACGACTCAATGGCTTGGAGGGTGCCGACCACTTGTTCCTGCGAGCGGACGAGCTCTTCCAGCTCAGCCGACTCCTGGACTTGCTGTTGGCTGAACAACTGACCCCGATTACGCTCAACCTCCGCCGCCGTCAGAGCCTGCGCCTGCTGTTGTTCGACCCCTGCCAGCTGCTCACGGATCTTCCCAATGGAGTCGGCCGTGGCAATCGATTCGAGACGCGCTTGTTCGAGATCCGTGGCCAAACGGGCCTGTTCAGCCGCTTTCTCAGACTCTTGCTGATCCAGACTCAAAAGCTCACTTTCGACCTCCTGCAACGTTTGTCGCAGTGCCCTAAACTCTCTCGTTAACAAGGTTACTTCCATCTCACGGGCTTCACCTTGCAAGGTCTGATAGGTGCGCGCCTGGCGGGCCTGACGTTCCAAAGAATTAAGCTGCTTCTTGACCTCAGCCACGATGTCTCGAACACGCAGGAGATTTTGCTGCGTCGTTTCGAGTTTGCGCAACGCCTCTGCTTTCTGCTTCTTGTAACGAATAATCCCCGCCGTTTCTTCAATGAGCTCGCGCCGATCTTGTGGCGAGGCGTTCAAGATCTGATCAATCTGCCCCTGGGCAATCACCGTGTGTCCTTTACTTCCAGCACGGGTATCGAGCAGCAGACTGCGGATATCTTTCAGACGGCAGTGAACCTTGTTGATGAGATACTCACTCTCCCCATTGCGATACAAGCGGCGGGTAATCATCAACTCCTGCACTTCGGTCAATTCATTCGGAAGCCCCGAGTTGCCATCCAGCTTCATCGCCGCCTGATCCAACCCACCGATCACCAGCGAGACCTCAGCCATTCCCAACGGCTTACGGACCTCCGTGCCGTTAAAAATGACATCTTCCATCTTTTCACTTCTGAGCGTCTTGGTGCTCTGCTCCCCCAAGACCCATAGGATGGCATCAACGACATTGCTCTTCCCGCTTCCATTGGGTCCCACGACCGCGGTAACTCCTTCCGGGAATTCAATCTTGGCCTCCGCGAACGACTTAAAACCCAACATATTCAGCGATTTCAAGTGCATCCATTCACCTATTCTTGGGCACGTAGAAGATCCTCATGAGGAAATAGAAAATTTCCGGCCCTTGTACCACAGGGGTTTTGAGAAATCAAAACAAAACACAGCCCATAGGGTAGATCCAATAGCACCCCTACAATTCATAGGGTGCTTTGGGGAAAGACGTGGACCTGACGAGGACAAGGGACCATATCCACTACGGTCATGGCCCCGAATTCGAGAGAGTATGACCCGCGCACCGGATCAGCGAGCCATCGTGGGAACGGAGTTCCTGGAAGATTCGATCTGGACCAGTTCCTTCGGGAGAAGAAACTCGACATCCTCCTCAATAACTGTGAGCTCTTCAACCTCAGACGATTCCGACATTTTTAAGAATGCCACCACTTCGGTCACAAGAATTTCCGGTGCCGACGCACCGGCAGCAATCCCGACCGCTTTGGCTCCCTGGAGCCAGGCGGGATCGATGTCCGCGGCTGAATCGATAAGATAGGACGGGATGCCGCACTGTTCCCCTAATTCCCTCAACCGATTGGAGTTAGAGCTGTTCGGCGAGCCGATGACGAGAATGACATCCACACGGCGAGACAGTTCTTTGACTGCATTCTGCCGGTTCTGCGTTGCATAACAGATATCTTCCTGATGGGGCCCCTTGATATTCGGAAACCGTTCATGCAGCGCACCGACGATATCTCGGCATTCATCGACACTCAGCGTCGTTTGTGTGACATACGACAAATTGACCGTGCTCTCGACTTGGAGCTTTTCTACATCGCTGACCGACGACACCAGGTGAAACTTGTCGGGAACTTGGCCCAGCGTCCCGATGACCTCCGGGTGCCCGGCATGCCCGATGAGGATCAGCTCATACCCCTGCGTATAATCGCGGTTCACCTCGTTATGCACTTTGATCACCAGCGGGCAGGTCGCATCGATCACGTGCAAGCGCCGACGATTGGCCTCCTCCCAGACTGACTTAGCCACCCCGTGCGCACTGAAGATAACGACTGACCCTTCCGGGACTTCGTTCAATTCCTCCACAAAAACCGCGCCCTTTTGCCTGAGCGACTTCACGACATGGCGGCTATGGACGATTTCATGGCGCACATAGATCGGGGCGCCATATTTCTTGAGCGACAGCTCCACGATTTCGATCGCCCGATCGACACCGGCACAAAAACCACGGGGATTAGCGAGATAGATCTTCATAGTAGTCGCGGCTCCTTGGCTCAGTGCTAGAACACGATGTATATGTCAGGGGTACCGCTCACGATACGTCAGATCCATAGGGTCCGTCAACAGAATTGCCTGACGGGATGATTATGGTCGTAAGCCGGATTCGGCTTTTGTTCATTCTTTCACCGGGGACGATATCCCCTGGAGCAACTCTCGCCTCGTCTTTTCTAAAGAGACGTTCGGCGGGAATCTTTTGCCTTGATTCTAAAACGCGTTCCATATGCTTGATCCTTACGCGCTTGGCCGGCTCTTCAAGCTTGTTGCAAAATATTCTGAATCCATTTTCCTTATACGGTCTCAAAAGAGAGCAGGACAACAGTAAAAGATTCGGGGCCGACGCCGAGCTACCACGAGATGACCGATTCGCATCCCTGGTTTGGAACATGAGAACGGTCGATGGGCTCACGGCATGAGAACGAAAGGAGTGGTCATGAGTCTGCAGAAGGGCGTTGCCGTTGGAGTGGGAATGTTGACGCTGGTCGGCGTGCTGTCTGCACCGACGTGGCTCTACGCAAGTGAGCAGCCTCGTGCGGAAGAACTGATCCAACAGACCTGCGTGCAATGTCATCGGTTAGAAGGGAAGGCTGGATCGAGATTTAAGCTTCACGCGCCTGACCTCATCTGGGCCGGTAGCAAATATCAACGGTCATGGCTCATTCGATGGCTGACCGGCACGGAAGCCCCACTGTATGCGAAGGGGTATCTGTGGGATATGACGAGCGTCCCGAAGCAACACCCAAAAATGACGGACGCTGAAGCGAACGCGATCGCCGACTACTTTGCCGAGCACAACACAGATCCACGTGTGACGGTGGGTGCATTCGACCTCTCAAAAGTGACGAAGTTCGACGTGGCGTTTGGGGCAGTCGCCTATAAAGCGCATGCCTGCCTCGGCTGCCACACGATCGAGGAGAATGGAAAGCTCATTGGGGGCCCCCAAAGCGCCGCCTTACAGAAGGCCGGGCAACGGTACAACCCGGATTGGCTATACCAATTCGGGCAAAACCCACATGACTTCACCGTCCACAATGGAGAATTTCTGGCCGATGCGACCGATGCGCAACTGCGCGCCGTGATCGGCTATCTGATGGTTCAAGGGGTGCCCGACTTTCAGTATTACGAGCCCTGGACGAGTCCTGAGTTCAGCAAGGCGGACGCGGAGCGAGGGAAAGTGGTTTACAAAGAATATTGTGCGCAGTGCCACGGGTTCACCGGTAAGGGCGACGGCCCTGCGGCCTCGGGCCTGGAGCCCAAGCCCGCCATCCATGCCAACATGCCGTTCGACAAACTCCCGATGGAGTATCTCTATAATGTAATCAATCACGGCGGTGTAGCGATCGGGAAGTCGCCGAACATGCCCTACTGGGGCCTAACAATCGGCCAGCAGGGTGTGGCGGATGTCATCGCCTATTTGAAGGTGACCTTCAAAGGGGTCCCGGATATCGAGGCGGCAACCGAAAGCCTTGCAGGGAGTACCTGTGTACAGCCACGCAAGACAGCTCAAGCTCCTGCAGACTTCCTCACTAAAGCGAATCCGCTGCCGTCGTCATCCGGTTCCATCAACGCCGGAAAAGAGTTGTTCCTGAAGGGTGCGCAACCGGTCGCCTGCGTGATGTGTCACGGCGAGCTGGGCGATGGGAAGGGCGTGATGGGGGCGGCCTTCGTCCCGCCGCCACGGAATTTTACCTGTGGCCCGATGATGAAAGCCTTACCCGATGGGCAGCTGTTTTGGATCATCAAGAACGGGTCGCCGGGGACCGGCATGATGGCCTTTCCCGGGTTGCCGGATGAGCAGGTCTGGCAGCTGATTCGCTATATCAGGAGTTTGGCTCATAACGAGTGAGGAAAGTGTGTGTGTCCATATCAAAAAGGAGGTAAGGCATGAGAGTGCATCGATGTAGTGTAGTGAAGTCATCCATTCTTTGTGCTGTCGCTGCTTGGACAATCTGGAACAGTGGTTCCACGATTGCCTGTGCGCAGACCCCTGGGATGGAAGCGCCGCCTTCAAAGGTGGAGATCACCATCAAGGATCGCCAGCACGGCTATGAGACGGTGGGGATTACAATGCCATCGCAAGATACGATCATTGTGGTGAAAAACGAGGATTCCGTCACTCACGGATTAGCGTCGACGTTGTTCAAAGACATTCCCGTCAAGGTAGAAGGAGGGACGGAGGTACGAGCGAAGAAATTTAAGTCGTTTCATATCGATGCCGGAAAGACCATGACGCTCCGTTTCTCCACAGCACCCACAAACTTTGATCCGCTCACCGGTGGCGCCGAAAGCGTGCACCATGCCCTGTGGTGCGACATCCATCCTGAGGTGAAGGGTGAGATCTTTGTCATTGAAACCCGTGGGGATATCGGAGGTGGGTGAGGGGGGGGGGGGGGTGCGGAGGGGAACGGGGGGGGGGTCGGGCGCGGCGCCCCCCCCCCCCCCGCCGCGTCCCCCCCCGGGGCCGGCCCCGCCCCCCGCCCCCCCTCCCTTGGGCCCCGCTGCCGCCGCGGGGGGGCCCGCCCGCCACCCCCCCGGCCCCTTTGAAGCCCCAGGGTTATTCGAATCGGTTGATGAGAGTGGCGCTCAGGTCACACGACCGGTTCGCGTAACCATCGCACCAGAGGAAACCGAGCAAATCGTGATCGACAGAAATCGGATGTCGAGCGATGTGGTCACCGCCGAGAGCGAGACCATGACCTACCGCTTCTACTGCCCCCTTCATCGGGCAGACGACGAGCTGGGTGGGACAATTACCGTGCGTCACTAACCATCTGGGAACGTTGCCATCCGCTTGACTCGCTCTGTCCTGCCCCGTACCCTCATCGTCGAATGACATCGCATCACGAGCGGGGAGCTCATACCGATTGCCGGCACTACTGATGGCTGAGAGAAGGAGGCGCTTCACATGGCTCAACGACCTTTTCAAACCGGAGCGATCGTCAACTTGAGGAGCGGAGAGAGCAGCAAGGATGTCGTCATCTGCACCGTTCCCGCCAACAAGCGGTTCCACGTGAAGTTTCTTGGTATCAACGGTTTCGGGCAACCGAATCAATCAGTCTTTTACGCAATTCAGGTGACGACGGGCTCGAGACTCGGTATCTATCCAATTGCGCCCTCTGGCGTGGCTGAAATAGCTGAGCCCGAATTTCCAGCAAGATATTTCGGAAGCCAGGAAGTCATGCTCTATGCCGACCCCGGATCAGACCTGCTCGTCACGGTCGCTCGTAAGGACACCACTGGGAATGTGAGGGTGTTCATCGAGCTCTGCGGGATTCTCGCCGACGTTAGAGCCAGGCGCCAAACAGATCACTGATCAGGAGCAGTGAGCCATTCGTCTGTACACGCAAGGGAAATGCCGTCACATGAATGCGCCTCTGAATCCTTCCGCGATCTTAGACACCGCCTTCGGCTTTTGGAGCTCAAAGGCCCTCCTCACGGCCGTCGAACTTGGACTATTCACGACGCTCGGCAACCGTCGTCTTACAGGGGCGGAGTTGGGGAACGAATTGCGATTGCACCCGCGCGCGAATCCTGATTTCTTTGATACCCTCGTGGCAATGAAGTTCCTCGACCGTGAGAACGACGGCCCACAGGCAAGATATTTCAACACACCCGAGGGCGCACTGTTCCTCGATGCCGCGAGCCCACGGTATATCGGCGGCATTCTGGTGATGCTCAACGCACGACTGTTCAAGTTTTGGAACGATCTGCCCGAAGCCTTGCAGACAGGCCTGCCACAGAATGAAGTCAAGCACGGGCAGAAAGGAATGTTTGAAGAGCTCTACTCCGACCTGCCCGGACTTGAACAATTCATGGGCGCCATGACCGGCCTCTCCCGTGTCAACTTCGAGGCATTCGCAGAAACATTCGACTTTTCACAATTCAAAACCCTTTGCGACATCGGCGGCGCGACTGGTCTGCTCAGCATCGAGGTCGCGAAACGACATCCACATCTCACGTGTACGAGTTTTGATCTGCCGGTCGTTGAACCGATTGCGAAGAGACACATCGCTGATGCCGGGCTAGACGGTCGGGTGCGCACCGCATCTGGCGACTTCTTCGAGGACCGGCTTCCAAAGGCGGATCTCATCACGATGGGTATGATCCTGCACGACTGGAATCTTGAGAAGAAGATGCACCTGATTCGTTCAGCCTACGACGCGCTACCCGTCGGCGGAGCGTTGGTGGCCATCGAAGCACTGATTGATGATGCCCGGCGTGAGAACGTACAGGGGTTGCTCATGTCCCTCAACATGCTCATCGAATTCGGCGATGCGTTCGATTATTCAGGCGCAGATTTTCGCCGATGGTGCGGCGAGGTTGGATTCAAGCGGTTCGAGATCATTCATCTTGCAGGCCCGTCGAGCGCGGCAGTGGCCTACAAATAGTCGGTCCGGCAGCAGACGACTCTCACTCTCGCCTTCCGACAGTTACTTGACAACTTTTTCCACCCTCCGTACGCTGAGAGAACCGCATGGGTAACCTGACTCACAAGAAAATTCTGATCGTCGAAGATGAGCGCGATATCCTGCAGCTCGTCAAGCACTACGTTGAAAAAGAAGGGTTTCGAACCATCATCGCAACCACTGGACTCGAAGCCCTGAAGCAAGTCTCTGAAGGGACCCCTGATTTAGTCGTCCTCGATCTCATGTTACCCGAGATGGGCGGGCTGGAAGTCTGCAAGCGTCTCCGTTCCGCTCCGGATACCGCCATGCTCCCGATCATCATGTTGACGGCGAAAGCGGAGGAATCGGACACGATCGTCGGGCTGGAACTGGGCGCAGACGACTACGTCACCAAGCCCTTCAGCCCCAAGACACTGGTCGCTCGTGTGAAAGCCCTCCTGCGTCGGGTCGACCGTACACCAGAGACCGAGCCTGACCTCTATCGGTATGAGACGCTCACCATGAATCTCTCCCGGCATGAGGTCACCGTCGGCAAACAAGAGGTGACGTTAACGGCCAAGGAATTCGGTTTGCTCGAACACTTGCTGCGTCATCGAGGCCGGGTACTTACCCGCGAGGTATTGCTCAATGCCGTTTGGGGTTACGACTACTATGGAACAACCAGGACGGTCGACGTGCATATCCGACGGTTGAAACAGAAGCTACCGCTTCTTGAAGAAGCTATCGTCTCGGTCAAATCACTTGGGTACAAACTGAAAGACGTCGACGAGCCAGGATGACGTGGTCGATCCGCTGGAAGATCATGACCGGAACGCTGGCAGCAGTGGCCTGTGGCCTGCTCATTGCCGGCGTGATGACGATTCAGGCTCTCGAAAGGCAACACCTGGCACAACTGGGCGAGGTACTTGAGGCCAAAACAAAGCTCGTCGAGTACGGGTTCCAGTCCCTCTTTGACACAGATCGGTCATTCCTCCCCTCCACTCACCTCCAGGACACCACACGCGACCTCAGCAGTCGGACTATGGCCCGGGTGACCCTCATTGCCGCCGATGGAACCGTCCTTGCCGACAGTGCGGTACGAGATACGGAACTCTCGACACTCGAGAGCCACACGTCTCGACCTGAAGTCGATCAGGCGTTGTCTCTGGGACAGGGACAGGATATCCGCTCGAGCCATACCACCGGTGAACGGACGATGTATCGGGCCGTCCTCCTGAAGACGACCCAGGACACGTCACCGCTTGTCGTACGGGTGGGGCTGCCGATGGTTGTGCTTGACCGCGAGCTATCAAAGACGCGGGAGCAGATCATTCTCGCGCTGGGAGTAGCATTCCTCGTGGCCCTTACGCTTAGTGTGTGGTTGGCGCGCAGCATTACCAAGCCACTTTCCGATATCGTGTCGGCTGCTCGACAACTGGATACCGGCATCCATGCGCTCCACATCCGGACAACTGCACAGGATGAAGTCGGCCTCTTGGCCTCCACGCTGAATCATGTAGCCGACCAGCTTCAAACCAAAATCGATGAGCTGTCTGAGGATCGAGCTCAACTCTTGGCAGTCCTGACGTCAATGGTTGAAGGCGTCATGGTCTTGGACTATCGAGGCCACGTCCTGCAGGTCAATCCGGCACTGGAGCGGATGTTCGGCATCTCCCGCGTTGAGGCACGCGGTCGACCGTGCACCGACCTATTTCGCCATCAGCAGCTCAATGAACTGGTGGCCGGCATCCTGCACTCGCCAGCCCATCATCAGGATGAAATCATACTGCCTCTGACGGCACGATGCCTCCAGATCGAAGCCTCCCCCGCGGGAGGCAAACGAGAAAACGAAGCATGTGTCGTGTTGGTCTTTCACGATATTACGGACCTTCGTCGGTTGGAGAAGATCCGGAAAGATTTCGTCGCGAACGTCTCGCACGAGCTTCGCACGCCGCTCACGTCCATCAAGGGTTATGTGGAAGCCCTTCTCGATGGAGCTAAAGACGACCCGGTGGCTTCCTCGAATTTTTTGGATATCATTCTCAAACAAAGCGATCGATTGAATCTGATCATCCAAGACTTGCTCGAATTGTCAAAGATCGAGTCAGGTAGCATTTCATTCAAGGAAGAACCAATCGAGCTCATGCCTTTGCTGGAGCGCGCGCTTGCCGTCGTCAAACCGATCGCCGACAAAAATCGTCATCACCTTTCCACGACAATCGATTCAGGGCTCCCGGCAATAGCAGGAGACGAAGGGCGCCTTGTCCAGGTGCTCACCAACCTCCTCGATAACGCAATCAAGTATACCCCGGTGGGCGGGACGATTGCGGTCAGCGCCACGCTGGTTTCTCCTCAAGGAAAGATCGAGCTCCCCATAAATGCGATCGATATCAGCGTGGCTGATACTGGAATCGGCATCCCTGAACAGGACAGGCCACGCGTGTTCGAGCGCTTTTACCGTGTTGACAGAGCACGATCTCGCGAGCTAGGAGGAACCGGATTGGGATTAGCCATCGTGAAACACATCGTTGAAGGACACGGAGGACAGGTCTGGGTGGAGGCGAACCAGCCGCGGGGAAGTCGATTTGTTGTTCGCCTCCCCATCAACCCCGAACGCCATCTCCTGGCTCAATGGGATGGCGAAGGGTTTGTTGGGGGGGGGGGGGGGGTGGGGGGGGGGGGGGTGGGGGGTGGGGGGGGGTTTGGTGGGGGGGTGGGGGTGGGGGTTGAGTAAGACAGAGACTCCTTAGGTTCTACCAGCGGATGAGGCTCGTGGCCCACGTCAGCCCCCCGCCAAAACTGCCGAGCAGCACCAGATCTCCGGGTGAAACGTTTCCACGGCGAACCGCGTCGTCGAGCGCGATCGGCAGAGATGCTGAGGACGTGTTGCCGTATCGTTCGATCACCGATGCCAGATAATCGCGGCCGACTCCCAAGCGACCAGCGATGTGAGACAAGATCCTCCCGTTCGCCTGATGGAGGACCACCTGCCGGATATCCTCAGAACGAACGCCGAATTCCTTCAAGATTTCCTGTACCGCATGTTCGACTCGTCGCACGGCCAAACGGAAGAGCGGCGCCCCACGCATGCGAAGCGCATGCCCTTTTGTTCTGAACGCCTCGGATGTCAGCGGCATCCTTGACCCACCGCCAGGAACGCGGATAAGTCCATGGTGCGCCCCATCAGCATATAACTTGACGCCGAGAATCCCTCGCCACTCAGGGCTGCGATCGTCTTCGCCTCGGACGATAACGGCTCCGGCTCCGTCTCCGAACAGCAGGGTTGTCGCTTTATCCTGATAATCCAGGGATCGGGACTTCACCTCCGACCCAATCACCAAGCAGGTCCGAACCTGGGTGCTCTGAATCATGGCCCGCGCCATGGAAAGGGCGTACAAAAAACCCGAGCAGGAGGCGGATATGTCAAACGCGCCAATCTGTTTACATCCCAAGCCTCGCTGGACCGCGCACGCGGTCGATGGAAACGCCATATCAGGGGACGTTGTGGACACGATAATGACATCGATAGAGGAAGGTGTACACTCCGCAGCCTCCAGCGCTTGACGCCCGGCGGCAATGGCCATGTCGGAAGACGCTTCATGCGCTGCAGCCCACCGACGCGTCCGAATACCAGTGAGGCGTTCAATATCAGCCGGAGGGACCCCGGTCAGCCCGGCAAGCTCATCGTTGGTAACCACACGGGACGGTACATAGCTGCCTGTGCCAATGAGTCGGGGTCGGATCATCCTCTAAGCCATGAGCATGTTTTTCAAAATTGTTCACGCTGCTGTCGCGGCGAGGGGATTATAGGGAGCATCAGCAGACGGGTCAACCGAACTAACCGTGTGATTGATTTTTACCGCTTTCCTTGCTATGTGTATTAGGTATGAATCGATTAGGTTCTCCTCTTGGGGCCCTTTCGTCATCAACGTTGTCACGCCTTCGGCTGGTCGGGTGCCTCACTGTGGGATCCGTCTTCTTGGTCTCTTGTGCCGGTGATATCACTGCCGGCGACGTGCGGAGTGGGCTCAAGAAAGTCATCAGTGGCACAGATGAACAAATTTTCATCGGCGATACCCTCGACAACCACTACCATCCCAATGTCATCATGAAGCGGGGGGAAGCGTATTTTGAGAAGGAAGAATATGCGGAGGCCCTCGTCGAGTACAACCACTTCATGGACCTTCATCGCAATCACGTACTGGCTCCTTATGCGGCATTCAGAATCGGTGAAATTCATGTCATGATGGCAAAGACGATCGACCGAGACCCTGAACCGATGCACAAGGCCATCGCCGCATTCGAACAGATGAGAAGAGATTTCCCCGGTAGCCGCTACGACATGCAAGCTCAGCAAAAACTCGAAGAGTGCCATGATTGGATCGCCCAAATGCACCTCTTCGTAGGACAATTCTACTACCGGCGAGGTTCATATCTTGCCGCCGCACACCGGTTCGGACAGGTCATCAAAACCTATCCCGATAAACCCGCCGCCTCAGATGCCTTGTATCATCAAGCCAAGGCGTACCATGAAATGGGGGCCGACGATTGGGCAAAAGATAATCTCGTCGCCCTCCTGGACAAACATCCACATAGTACGGTCGCCGATGCCGGGAGCACGTTGTTGGAAAAAATCGGTGGGGCTCCCTCTAAAACGTTCCTTGCACAGAAATCGGACCCAGTTTCTCTGTCCGATGCCGCTCCGACGGCTATTCCAAACAGTCCATCACGGATTCCTCACCAATCATCGGTTTTTTCGTCGCCCACTTCGCCAATCGGGACACTTGGTGTTCCCCAAGCGCTCAGCCAGCCACATACCCCTCCTACGGAGACGACGTTCGGAAACGCCTTCACAGCCTGTCGGCTTGGCGCCTGGTGCTAATCAAGCATTCACAAGGCTCGCTACTGCCCTAAATACCAACCGATCCCATAGCGTTCCAAGAAACTCGTCACCATGGTGAGCGAATTCGCGTAGATCATCACCCCGACGAGAATCAGCATGACTCCGCTCACCATTGACACTCCCCACAAATAGGCGCGCACTTCTTTGAAATAGGCGAGAAATCGATCCACCCCCAACGCCGTAAGGAATAGCGGCAAGCCCAAGCCGAGCGAGTAAAAGGTCAACAGCACGACGCCGTTGAGCAGTGAATCAGTGGTACTTGCGTAGAGGAGAATGGATCCCAGCACCGGTCCGACACAGGGTGTCCATCCCGCGGCAAAGGCCACTCCGATCAGGAACGACCCCAGGTATCCAGCCGGTCTGTTACGAAACTGATACCGATGCTCCATCTTCAGGAACTTGAGATTCAGAATCCCAAGCAGATACAGACCGAACACGATGATCAAGCCCCCCCCTATTCGGCGGATGAGGTCCTGATGGGTGATCAAGATCTGGCCCAGAAAGCTCGCCGATGCCCCAAAGGCAATGAAAACCGAGGAAAACCCTGCAATGAACAGGAGGGAGTTCACGACGATCGCCTTCCTGAATTTCATGCGCTCGGACGCGTCGGTGAGCTGCTCGACCGAGAGCCCCGTGATGTACGAGATATAACTTGGCACCAACGGCAGCACACATGGAGAAACGAACGAGAGCAGCCCTGCAGAAAATGCGGCGATCAGAGAGATCTGTGGGATTGATTGTGTCATCGCTATGATTTCATCAGCTCCTGTATCAATTCACGGGCTTCAGGTGACGCCCAATCGCGAGCGCCAAAGATTTTCTGCCGCACAACCCCTTGGCGGTCAAGCATGAAGGTGATCGGCAATGTGCGAGCTCCATACACCAACCCAGTGCGGTACTCCGAGTCATGGAGAATGGGAAAGGTCAATCCCATTCGCTGTTGAAATGGGCCTGTCACAGCCGGCCCCTGTGCGTCGGTTGACACCGCAAGAATTTCAAATTCCGGTCGTGGAAACGCTTGATACAGCTGTTCCATGGCTGGCATCTCGACGCGACATGGCCCACACCAGGTCGCCCAGAAATTCAGGAGAACGACTTTGCCTCTGAATTGTGACAGGCTCCTCACCTGTCCGGTCAGATCGCGCAGGGTAAAGTTGGGCGCTTGGTCACCGACTTGAACCACACCCCGTTCAAGAGCTGATCGTTTCCCAGACCGGACTGGCTCCGCTCCGGAGAAAGACCCCAGAAGGATCCCACCAGTAACCACAAGGGCGAAGAACGGTGCAGCGAGAGGATGTCCCATAATTGCTTTAAATAATACGTGCTCAGACGCGGCAGAGTTACGATCTTACGGATCGTGACGGATGCTCGAATGTGACAGCATGCCCGGCATCCCAGTAATTTCTGATAATCTTATCCATGTTACAAGTCTCCGAAAACCTGCGTCAAGCTAACAACTTGTGACACTTTTTCAAACGCCTATCGCCGAAGTGATAGACAAACTCGATTGATGTCTCTAGAATTAGCCGGGCTTGTGCGTGGCTCGTCATTCAGCACCACATCCTCACATTTTCATAAGTAACGACAGACAGAATCGCGGCTGCTTTTCATAACCTAAACCCACGAGGGCATATGAGAGACAATTATCTGTTCACGTCGGAATCGGTCACTGAAGGCCATCCGGACAAGATCGCGGACCAAATTTCTGATGGCATCTTGGACGCCATCATTGCTCAGGACAAATATTCCCGTGTTGCCTGCGAAACCATCCTGACCACCGGTATCGCGCTGGTTGCGGGTGAAATTTCCACAAAGGCGTATGTTGAGATCCCTGATATTATCCGCGAAGTCATTAAGGATGTCGGATATTGTGATGCTTCGTGGGGATTCGACTATCATACCTGCTCAGTTCTGACTGCCATTCACCAACAATCCGGCGATATCGCGATGGGCGTGGATTCCGGGGGAGCCGGTGATCAGGGCTTGATGTTCGGATATGCCACGAATGAAACTGACGAGCTCATGCCGATGCCGATCGTGTTGGCTCACCGGCTGACGAAGCGTTTGGCAGAGGTACGGAAGAAGAACATTCTCAAGTGGGTACGCCCGGACGGCAAATCCCAGGTGACCGTCGAGTACAAGAACGGCAAACCTGTGCGGATCGATACGATTGTCGTTTCCACACAACACAGTCCCGATGTCACCAATAAGCAACTCGAACGCGACCTCATGGAAAAGGTGATCAAGCCCGTGATGCCGAAGGGGCTCTATGACCCAACCAGCGTGAAGCATCATATCAATCCAACCGGCCGCTTCGTGGTGGGTGGCCCGATGGGTGATACCGGCCTCACCGGCCGGAAAATCATCGTCGACACCTACGGCGGACATGGCAGTCATGGCGGGGGAGCGTTCTCCGGCAAGGACCCCACGAAGGTGGACCGCTCTGCGTCCTACATGGCTCGGTATATCGCGAAAAATCTCGTCGCTGCCCGATTGACCGACAAGTGCGAGGTACAGCTGGCCTACGCCATCGGAGTAGCCGATCCGGTATCAGTGCTGGTTGATACGAAGAATACCGAAAAGGTGTCGGTCGATCTGCTCGACAAACTCGTGCGTAAGCATTTTCCCCTGACCCCTCGGGGCATTATCGATCATCTCAAGCTCCGGCGACCGATCTTCCGAAAGACTGCCGCGTACGGGCATTTTGGACGGAGCGAACCAGAGTTTACATGGGAAAAAACCGACAAAGCCAAAGCGCTGCGTAAAGACGCTGGGCTATAACCGGATCGTTCCCAAGCGCATCGGCAAGGGGGACGGGTGCTCTACCCGCCCCCCTTTTCATGATGGCGATTCGCACTCACCAAGAAGGAGGATTTTTGTGGATTACGATGTCAGAGATATCAAGCTCGCGGACCAAGGTAAATTAAAGATCGAATGGGCTGAAGCCACCATGCCCGTGTTGCGGTTGATTCGTAAACGATTCAAGCGCGAGCAACCATTGAAGGGTGTGCGAGTCACAGCCTGCCTACACGTGACCACAGAAACCGCCAATCTTGCGATTACACTCAAGGCCGGCGGAGCGGACGTGCGTCTGTGCGCGTCGAATCCACTCAGCACTCAAGACGATGTGGCCGCTGCCCTGGTTCAACACGAAGGTGTTCCGACGTTTGCCATCAAAGGTGAAGACAATCCCACCTACTATCGGCATATCGAATCGGCCATCGCCCATCGTCCGCACGTCACCATGGATGACGGCGCCGACGTGGTGTCACACCTCCATTCCAAGCGGAAGGAGCTGCTAAAAAACGTGATCGGCGGTACGGAGGAAACGACCACCGGCGTGATCCGGTTGCGCAGCATGGCGGAGAAGAAGGTCCTCAAGTTCCCAGTCATCTCCGTCAACGACGCCGACACAAAGCATATGTTCGATAACCGGTACGGCACCGGACAATCCACTATGGACGGCATTGTGCGCGCGACAAACCGGTTGGTCTGCGGCTCCGTCGTCGTCGTCGTGGGCTATGGCTGGTGCGGACGCGGTATCGCGATGCGTGCCAAGGGTATGGGAGCAGATGTCATCGTGACCGAAGTGGATCCGTTGAAAGGTCTCGAAGCCCTCATGGACGGGTTCCGCGTCATGCCCATGGAACTGGCCGCCCCGGTCGGCGATTTCTTTGTGACCGTGACCGGTAACATTCACGTGATCCGCGGCGAACATTTCGCCGCCATGAAAGACGGCGCCATCGTGTGCAACAGCGGGCACTTCAACGTGGAGTTGGATATCCCGGCCCTGGAGAAGATGGCCAGCAAACGACGGGTGGTGCGTACCGGCGTCGAACAGTTTACGCTCAAGAAAAGCGGCCACCGGGTCAGCTTGCTCGGCGAAGGTCGACTGGTCAACCTCGCCACCGCAGAAGGGCACCCCTCCAGCGTCATGGATATGAGTTTTGCCAACCAAGCACTGGGCGCAGAATATCTCGTGAAGAACTACAAGATGTTGGAGAAGAAGGTCTATCCGGTGCCGGCAGTGATCGACAAGGAAATTGCTCGCCTGAAGCTGGCAGGGATGGGCGTGGCGATCGATACGCTGACGAAGGAACAGAAGAAGTATCTCGCATCCTGGGAAATGGGGACATAGGGAGCAAGGCGCGGTGCGGGTACTCTCAGTGCTCGCTCACCGCGCATGCAAGATCGATCATACTATAAATAACGGGCGATGCTCGGTGAATGCGCGCAGTTGAGAGCACCCGCATCACACCTGCAAGGGAAAAGAAATAGAAAAGGCCGCCTCAATTGAGGCGGCCTTTTTGTTTTGATCCTGCTTCCGCTTCCCCGTTAGGCAACGGCATGGCAGACCCGGAATCGAGCTTGTCGCGACAGACATCGATTGCAATCTCTTCCAGGAGTGGTAGAGTGAGGCCAGGAGGCCTCTGTGGATTCAGGCACGTCTCAGCCGCTGTCGCTCTCAACCTTTGGAATATCTCCTGAACGTGGATTCCTGCCGTCTGATCCATGTGAATCTCTTCCCGACAGTCCGTCGCTGAATCATTTGGGTCAGAAGCTACCGAAGCTGTTGAGTGCGCGGCGGGTTCGACGGTTTATCGACGAACAACCGTCGTTGCTCCCATCAGTTCCATCTGGTTGGCGTGACGACGAGTGCAGAGCTGCGATGCGAATTCTTTCCTTTGCCGGTCACGCGTATGTGTGGGAAACACCCGGTCATCCCGCCACCAAGCTCCCCTCCCAAGTCGCACAGCCCTGGTATGAAATCGCGCAGAAGCTCGGTCGTCCGCCCGTCCTGTCCTATGCCTCCTACGCCCTGGACAACTGGCGTCGGCTTGATGGGACCAAGCCAATTCAGCTCGACAACATCGTGCTGCTGCAGAATTTTCTCGGCGGGCTGGATGAAGAGTGGTTCGTCGTCGTCCACATCCAGATCGAACAGCAGGCGGGGCCTGGCCTAGAGGGTCTAGTGCGGGCGATCAATGGAGCATCGGAAGGAAAGGATGATGAGGTGCTGTTGGGTCTGCAAGCCTTGGCGTCCGCGCAAACCGCCATGCGGGACACGCTGCTCCGCATGAAAGAGCGCTGCGACCCCTATGTGTACTACACCCGCGTGAGACCCTACATCCATGGCTGGAAGAATAGTCCGTCCCTGCCCGATGGGCTCATCTATGACAAAGTGGAAGCCTATGCTCAACGGCCACAACTGTTTCGTGGTGAAACCGGCGCACAGAGCACAATCGTGCCTTGCCTAGACGCCGGACTGGGCATCCACCATGAGCCCGATCTGTTGACGGTGTATCTGCAAGAGATGCGCGAGTACATGCCTCCCCGCCACCGTGCCTTTCTTCAGGCCCTTGAAAGCCAGACCGATGATCAGGGACGTGCCCGGCTGTCTGGCTGTATCCATGATCGAAGGCAGAGTCACCCCAAACTGTGGTCTGCCTACTCTGCGTGTGTTGATCTGCTGGCCCAGTTCCGGGAAATCCATATCGGCTACGCTGACAGCTACATCCATCGCCAACATCAAACCAGTGCGACCAATCCCACGGCTGTCGGTACCGGCGGCACACCGTTCATGACCTATCTGCAAAAACATTTAGACGAAACGAAACAGACCATCGCAGGCTAAGCCAAAGCTCAGTGCAGCCTCATTTGAGACACCGAGGTTACCCAGCGACCGACAACTATCCTTTCACTATTCATCTGAATTCGGTCTCTCCTCAGCATCATGCCATCTAAGGATGCAAATCAATTACTGCTCGCCACCGCCCCCGGAAGTCTTCAAGCTGCGCATCAAAATGAATACCCAGCGAATCCGTTGCATCATGAAGCATATCGCAAGCCAAGATGAGGCCAAATTTTAGGCAAACATATGCTCTCATCATTGACTGGTCAGAAAATCCAATCCCTTGCCCTTCCGGCTGTGGAGGCATATACATAAAAAGATCTCCCAAATGGGCTGCTTCACATGCAAGACGGTAGACTTGCCGATAGTGATCCGACCGATTCCCCTCATCAGCAATTTGTTCGAGGGAGCTACGGTGAAAATCTTTCCATTCAGTCCTTATCCCTTCAAGCACCTGACTTTGTAGACTGCCCCACTGGGCTGCGAGTTCTTGCTCTTCAAGAAGTCCGTAGTAAACAACCTTTGATCGATAACCATCCGCCAAGATGAGCTTTGCCCTGGTGTCTCCCTGATCCTTACCCACCCATCCAGAATAGATAAAACTTTCCGCCATGGTTTTAAGATGGTGTGAGCACTCAGATCTCTTCTCCCTTGCATCGACAATAAGGCGATCAAAAGAGTCTAGGGTCTTCAGATAGAGCGCCACTAGAACTCGGTTACGAAGGGTATGGCTAAGGTGCCTGACTTGCTGATCTAGTTGCCGCTGGATTTGCGTTCGGAGCGCAAGTACATCATCTGCAAGAGCTAGAAATCGACGCAACTTCTCCTCTGCAATAGCGATACGCTGCTCTTCATTGGCAGGCATTTGCATTTCACCTATGGCTTATGGCTAAGGTCGACGCGATCGAGGCTTCGTATTGAGCTAGAGCGAAGGAGCCAAAATAATGATGGATTTGATTTCTATCAAGGATGGTGAGGATCCAGCCAAGAGTGTGAATGGAGACATAAGCTGATTTTTCGGGAAATATTGTTTAGGGTCAGACATTCGGTCCTCAGCGTTACAAGTTCTCGCTTGGAACGATCCGTTTCAATTCTTCCACCAGCAAAGGCAATTCATGGGCCACGGAATCCCAGACGATGTCTTCGTCCACATCCATGTAATCGTGCACGATCTTGTTCCTCATACCCGCGATGGCGTCCCACGGAATCTCTGGGTACCTCTCACGGAATGGGGGAGAGACACGGCGGGCTGCTTCTCCTATTACTTGGATCAGATGTGTGAGAGCTAAGCGGAGGACGGTATCACGATCGTAATCTTGGCGAGTTTTCTCGTGAACTAGCGAGAGTGTTTCCTGGGCTTTGTCCAGCATGTGGCCGACATAGACCAGGTCATCCTTCGGCATACTGGACCTCGGCAGCGGCCAGCACCCGATCTTTAATTCGACGGTTCAGAAATTTTTCCGTGATCAGGTCTACCTTCCGTCCACTCAAGAGGCGAGACAACTCCTGCTCCATCCGGAAGAGGGCAATGAAGCCTGGTCCATGATCGGACTCAAACTCGACAAGCACATCCACATCACTATCCGATCGAAAATCATCCCGGAGCACGGACCCGAAGAGGGATAACTTGCGAATATGATATTGTCGGCAGAACGCTTCAAGCCCTTCTTTGGAGATGCTAATATGTGCTTTCCCACTCATCGAATACCCATCGGATACTATGGGGACCACGTCTCTGGGTGAAGCGATTCCCTTAAATGTTCTAGGGACATTGCCATGCCCCCCTGTAACGCAGATTATCCTCTGCGTGCCAACCAGGGTCAAGAAAACATCAAGTCGAGATATCAGAAGGAAGGAGCCGATACCCCCTCGGAGAACACCGGTTCAATTCGTAGCAGATATCAGAGAGGTTCAATGCAATGGCCAGCCGTTCTTCCGGAGTCTGACGCCTAGCCCGTTCAATCTTCTCGTCAGCAAGCTGCTGACTCAGCTTGCTTGGTCGCCGTTGTGACTCCTGAAAGCTAGGCTGTTGCCGAGGTTTCATGTGTACGAGTATACATGGCTCTGCCGGAACCGAAAAAGGCGAAGAAGGAAGCCGCTACACTGTAGTAGAGAAGATTCGATGACTAAGAACGCGGCACTATCGCAATAATCCGCAGTGGCCCGCCCGTCCCACCGGCGATTTTCATGGGCAATGCGACCACGTCAAAGCCTCGATCAGGCAAGTCGCCAAGATTGGCAAGATTCTCAAACACTGGAACATTTGCTGAAAGTAACGCTACATGTGTCTCGAACTTGGTCGACTGCCCATAATCGATCGATGCCGTGTCGATCCCAACTGCTTTGACGTATCGTTCACGTACCAGCCAAGCTGCCGCTTCAGGATGAAGCCCTGGGAAATGCAATGCTCGCACCCCTTCCTCCCCTCTCAGCTCCGTTCCCAGGTAGTCCTTCCGACCTGGCCAGAAGTTGGCGAAGCCCGTGTCCAGTAGAACAATGGATCCGTTTGGTATCCGACCGTGTTCTTCCTCCCATCGTTTGAAATCCAAGATCGCAACAACGGTAATCCCGGTTCTCGGCGCATTGCTCAGCAACATTAATCCGAACCGCGGCTCCGATCATCCGTTCGATGGGAATCTGGTCCAGCGTCGGCTTTCCTTTGGAGAAGTGAATGGGCGCATCGATGTGGGTGCCCCCATGCTCCGGCAGCTCCACACGGTTCGACGTATAGTAGTAGCCACCAGACGTATCTTCGGCATGTTGACCGATAAGTTTGAAATCCTGTTCAGTAGGCCAGACAACCGTATCCGATCCAAACGAGTGAGTCAGATCGACAATCCGGGAGTGTTCCCAAACCAATTGACCATGCTGACGATCAGCGACACAACCCACTGCGGTAGTTGAACATAGCGCTAGGGCCAACGTCCCTGCCAGATATGGGAGTCCTCTCATCATAGAAGTCTCCATACTCACTTTCTAAGTCTCGGATGGAACGAATACGCGGCGAGGGAATTTGATGCGGCTTCACATTGCCGACGAGGCGCGCACACCTCCCCACGCCCTAAGCAGGGCGTTCCTGCTGGTCTCACTGCGCCCGTCGAGCGAGCGCCGCCCATAAATTGTGGATTATTATTGCTCCTGCCTGCGCGCTCGGGGAGCAAGAGACTAGCAGGGATGCCCTGCTTACTTCCCGAATGCCTTTTTGAGCAGCGGTTCAATCTCGCCCTTGGCGGCCATCGGATCGAGCACGTCGGTATCGCCGTAGAAGGTGCCGTCGATAAATACTTTAGGAAGCGTCGGCCAATTCGTGATTTTCGTCAGCGCTTCGCGCTTAGCCGGTTGCGACAGCACATCGATGAGCTCGTAGGGGTAGCCATATTTGTCGAAAAACTGCATGGTCTCCCGCGTAAACCCACACATCGGCATCATTTTGGTACCCTTACCATAGATCAAAATTTTATGGGCTTTGACTTCGTTTTGAATTTCTTCTTCAATGGGATCAGCCATGTCTCCTCCTATGCTTCATCTCTGGTACGTGCAGTCAATTCCAGCGCATGGATACGTCCATCCTTCATCGGTATATCCAAGGCCTGGTAGATCATCCGGTGGCGGTCCAAGAGATTTTTCCCCTGAAATCCATCTGAGACGATCAGAACTTTGAGATGGTCCATCGTTCCCGTACGATCAGTCACCGTCACCACGGCATCCGGCAGACTTTTTCGGATATATTCGGTCAGTACGTCTGGTGTAATCACCGGCCTCCACTCCTTGATTTTCAATACCCTAGCCGAAATTGGTTCTGAAACGCAATGCATGTCGTCGGTGGTGGTTTTCAGCCTAGTGGTGGTGCATGTGAACCAACTCTAGGCAGGGCTCTCAATCCCGATCAGGCAAGCCATTGAAATGCCTTACACCTGTCTTCGTTCCTCTTCGGCATCGACCTTGCGTTTGGCTTGGACATCAACGAAATCAGACCACCCCTTAGTCTCAAGGAGGTTGCCATGAGTGAGTTCACGTCAGGGTTTTTTGTCGGAGGTGCGAGCACCAATGGTCGGGTCCTGATCGTCGATGACGAACCGGATATCCGGAAGGTCGTCCGAATGACTCTGCAAAAAGCCGGGTATGATGTGCTTGAAGCAGAGAATGGGGAGAAGGCGATTGAAGTCATCAACTCAGGCGAAAATCGCCTGTTATTGGATGTCATGATCTGCGATATCCGAATGCCGAAGGTCAATGGTATCGAAGCCATCGCCTACTTCCGTCAGAACTATCCGCGCGTTCCTTTGATTGTCCTCACCGGGTTCCCTGACACCGATATGGCAACCTCTCTTCTTAGACAGGGGGTGGTGGATTATCTCGTGAAGCCGGTGGAAGGCGAGATCTTGAAGGCTGCCGTCGGGCGCGCCATGGAACGACGAGAATTGGCACCTCTATGATGGACTGCGCAAAATCGGAGGGAGCGGGTGCAGCAGCGACGACTCCAGCCAGCGCTCACACCAAGGTGGGGAGCGAACGGAGCAACCCTTCGGCTGCCCAGCGTCCGATGAGGGTGGCCATTATCGGTGCCGGTCGTGGAGGAACCGCTCTCCTCGAAGTGCTGCATCAGATCCCGACAATTGAAATCGTCGGCATGACCGACAAGGATCCATCGGCACCAGGGCTCAAACGAGCCCAAGAGCTGAACGTGCCGGTATATGGTCGCACAGACGATCTACTCCATGACCAACCGCTTACCCTGCTGATGGACGTTACGGGCGAACCGGCCATAGAATCAGCCCTTCGGCAACAGAAGCCGACAGGGGCCGATATCATTAGTGGACAGGCTTCCCGGCTGTTCTGGCTGCTCGTACAACATGAATCGACATTGCAAACCGAGTTGCTCCAGGCAGAAAAGATGGCCGGCTTCGGCTCGTTCGCGGCCGGTATCGCCCATGACATGAACAATCCGCTTCAGCTGATTCTCGGCATGGCCGAAAATCTGGCGGAAGAAACAGACCTCGAGGCCGTCCACGCTCAAGCTCTGGACATCATCGACGCCGTCAAACGAACGACCGCCATTTGCCGGGACCTCACCTCCTACTCTCGCCGCACATCCGTGCAGCAAGACGGCCTTATTCAAGTCAACAGCAAGCTCGATGAGGCCTTGAAGATCGCCCGCTATGCCGTGGCGCTTCAAGATATTGAAATTCGCAAGCAGTACCAGCCTGACGCTGTCGTGAAGGGAAACCCTGATAAACTTCTCCATGTGTTCGTCAATCTTATTACGAATGCGGTTCAGGCGATGGAACATCACGGCACCCTCACCTTGGAAACCATCAGCACAGCCGACACCACACAGGTTCGTGTGTCGGACACCGGCTGCGGTATCGCACCGGAGCTCGTGACCAGAATTTTTGAGCCGTTCTACACCACCAAGCCGCCGGGGAAGGGCACCGGATTGGGTCTCTATAACATCAAGAACGTGATCCAACTCATGCACGGTACCATCGAGGTCGAAAGTCATAGCGGTCAAGGCTCCACGTTTACCCTGACATTTCCGTGTGATTCATCACTCAGCGAGGGAACCGTTTAGTCATGACGACGGGATCGACAACCTCACCGGCAGGCGCCAGATGGGGGCTCAAGACCAAAGTCATTCTGTCCATGCTCTTCGTCGGGATCGTCCCCCTCGTCATTGGTTTGAGTATGGCGTTCTGGCAAGGCTCGCAGGAAATCCGAGACATCAGCGGGGAAAGCTTTGAGGCACTGGCAACGGAAGCGGCCCGCAAACTGGATTTGCTCGTGGTTGAAGAAATCTCGCACACCGCCCGCATCGCCCATGATCAGACCATTATTCGAGAGCTCGAACACCGCCGAGACGCCTCACGCGACCCAACACATTCGACTGGAGGAACCACGGATCTCGAACGACGCTGGGCTGACCGAGATCCTGCTGCACTCAAATCGCTGACCGACAATAGACTCAGTGCATTACTCCGCGAATACTATGCCGGGGTCTACAGTCCACCCGGCCAGTTGCTGCCGCAGGTGGTCAGGGCATCGACCAAGATGCTGTTTGTGACCGATGTGGAAGGGAGATTGGTCGCCAGCATGACCGACCATCCCGCGTTCAAGCACGGCAACACGGGTTGGTGGCAAGGGGCGTTCAACAGGGCGGTGGGCAAACTCTACATCGAGGACATCCATTTCGACGACCAGGTACATGCGTATGTCTTCACGATCTCCCTGCCGATTATGGACAGCTTGCGCTACGAGGCGGTTGGTGTGCTGCATCACGTCATCGATGCCAAGGAGTTCTTTTCTCCCTCGACTCAGGCCATTCGCTTCGGCAAAACCGGCCATGTCATGCTGATCGACAGCAACGGCATCGTCATTAGCTGCCCCATTCTTCCGACCGGCGTTCCCCTGTCCGATCGAAACCTGACGCCGCTCGTCACCCCCCAACATCCCGGCTGGGTCCAAGCACCCGGCGATGGTCATGGCGGAGACTCGACCTCCGTTATCGGGTTTGCACCGCTTCCTGAGACCAGTCGAGCAACCAACGGCTCACTCGACAACGGATCCTGGCACACGTTCGTCTGGCAATCCTCCGACGAACTCTTCGCGCCGATCCAGCACTTGCTCACCTGGGTGATGGTCTTTGGAGCGGTCGCCACGGCGTTGCTCGTCTCGCTGGGCTACGTCGCGGCCGGACGGATCGTCACACCGGTCCGCCAACTGCAACAGGCGGCACAGGCCATCGGTCGTGGCGAGCTCGAGACACCGATACAGATCAACACCGGCGACGAGCTGGAAGACCTGGCCCGGGAATTCACTCGCATGAATGCGCAGGTGAAAGCTGCATTTTCCGGGCTGACCGACCAGGTCAAGTTGAAAACCCAAGAGGTTCAGGTCCTACAGCAATCCACGGATCAGATCTTGGACGCCGTTCCGACTCCCATCCTCCTCATTGATCGGCACCACGTCGTACGGTATATCAATCAGGCAACTCGTGATGCGTTCACAGTGCGAGAGCCGTTGTCTGACGTCTCGCTGTTTTCAATCCTGTCACTGACGCCCGACGTTCAGAAACAGCTTCAGGCAGAATTCCAGATGAACGGCGATGCGTCGAACACCACCACCGATTTTGAGCGTGAAACGATCCCGAGAGATCCACTCCAGCCTTGTCCCGACCATAAGCCAGCCGGTCATCCTGCTGAGCTCAGCATCGGCTCGCGCATCTACCATTACCAATGGTTTAGGTTACCGGCAAAGCCAGGTGAGGACGACACGATCGGTCTGGTGCTTCGTGACATCACGGACGAAAGCCGGCTGCAGGACCAGGTTGTTCAGGCGGAAAAATCAGGAAGCCTTGGGCGATTGACGGCAGGAATCGGCCACGAGCTCAACAATCCCCTGTTCGGCATCATCGGATTGGGGGAAGTCATTCAGGATGAACAGGACATGGAGCATATCAAGAGCTATGCCCGAGACATCGTGGCTCACGGCCGTCGCATGGCCACGATCATCCGTGACTTTACCGGTGTGATCGATCGTGAGAACGCGGATCAGCCGAGCGCAGTGTATGTCGAGCAGGTCTTAGATGACGCGCTGGCCACCGCACACAGCACTGCAGAGATGAAGAATATCGTGATCCGCAAAACCTATGCTGGGAACACTCCGGTGCTCGTGCTCCCAGACCAACTCCGGCAGGCATTCGTGAATCTGCTGACCAACGCCGCCCATGCCATGAAGGGCACCGGAACACTCGCACTGACGACGGTCGTTTCAGATCAAGCCGTCACGATCACCATCGCCGATTCTGGGCCGGGTATCTCTAAACAACACCTCTCAAAAGTCTTCGACCCGTTCTTTACGACGAAAGAGCAGGGAGAGGGTTCAGGCCTCGGACTCACCGTCGCACGACGAATTGTCCGAAAGTTCGGAGGCGATATCCGGATAGCGTGTGCCGAAGCTCAAGGGACAGCGTGTCTCGTCACGCTCCCGATCACTGCATCATCGTCCTCGCAAGGAGGCCCATGGGCTACCGCCGCGTCGCGTTCCAAACCATAACCGTCACATTCCTCTTAGCAGCCTTCTGGACCACGGCTGCGCTCCATGCCGCGAAAGAGAGCCCCAAAACCGTGTCCATCTCACCAGAGAAGGTCGCCGACTACATTCATGCCATCCTCGAAGCGGATCGCACCTTTTATACCTCACACATCGTCGACCGGTTACAGCAAAGGGGTATCGTCACCTCGACCGAACATTGGGAACAGGACAACACGCTTCCGTTACCGGCTCAGTTCCTTCAACACTCCGGTCGGTTGGTCGCGGAGAGCGGGCGGGGAATCCGCTACAGGCTGATTGGGTTTTCCCCGATCTATCAGCGCAATGCACCAGCAACCGAATTTGAACGCACCGCATTGGACATGCTGAGGCAAAAGCCGGATCGTCCTGTGACCGGGATTGTGTCGAGCGGCAAAAAGCAATATTTCCAAGCGATCTATGCAGACCGGGCTGTCTCCTCCGCCTGCGTCACCTGCCACAACAGTCACCCGTTGAGTCCGAAGCAGGACTTTCAGGTGAATGATGTGATGGGTGGGATCGCGATTACCATTCCATTGGAGTAGCCACTGGCGTGCCGCGTGAGTCGCCGACAGATTGCGAGACGGCTCGAGACGGCTATGGAGAAGCGGGTGGGTTCGCGGAGTGAGCCAACTGCTTGAGGTGGTATTCCTCTCGATAAATCTGCACGGCGGTCATCAACAAGCTGACGAGGATAGGACCGATAAAGAGGCCGAGCAGGCCATACAGCGCCAATCCTCCTAACACGCTCAAGACAAGTAGGAGCACAGGAATCTGTACATCTTGTCCGATCAACCACGGTCGAAGGAATTGATCGACCATCGACACGACACCAATTCCCCACACCAGCATGGTCAGTGCTTTCCCGGCCATCCCGATCCAAAAGAGATACAGGGCCACCGGCAACCACACCAACCCGGTTCCACCGAAGGGAATCGGGGCTAAGACGATAGTCAACGCCGTGAGTCCCATGGGAAACGGGACACCGAGGGCCAAATAGGCCATACCAGCCAGTAGCCCCTGCACGATCGCCGTCACCAAGACCCCTTTCACCACCGCTCGAATCGTCTGATCCGACCGGACCAGGATTTTGGACTTGTGAGACTCCTCCATCGGAATGAGATCATACAGAACCGAAAGCCACTGCTGGCCATCCTTGAAGAGGAAAAAGAGGATCAACAACATCATGAAAAAATTCATGATGAGCGCAAAGGTATTTTTCAGCAGGCCGCCCATTCCCCCGATCAAAAACTGGCTGAGCTCCTTCACGCCAGTCAGAACCGACTGTTCCAAGGAAAAAGTGGGCGTCGCACTCCCTGCCAGGGCCGACTTTAACCAGCCGCCGATGATCGGGATGGTCGCCAGCTCCTCGGGCAGTCTTTGAAGCCCTCCTCCTGAAATCCAGGCTCGGATCTCCTGCTCCGCCACACCGGCCTCACGCACCAGCATGACCCCCATCACGACCAGCGGAACGACCACGATCGCCATCGCCCCAACGGTCAGTAGCGCGGCGGATACCATCTCCCTCCCGGCACACAACCGCGTCAGACGAAGATGAAGCGGAAAGGCCCAATGGGCAAGCAGCCCGGCCCAGAGCGCAGAAAACACAAACGGCTTGAACATCAACCCGATTTGGTAGAGCAACAAGACCACTAGGGCGAAGAACACGATGGAAAAGATCTGCTGTCGAGTCATAAATAACGTGGCGTTTCCTTACGAGATACCCCGAGTAGATAGCAGATCCAGCGAGTTCTGTCACGGTGGGCAGACTTGGCAGAAACCTGAGAGGCGACGGAAGGCGACGCGACCGTGAAAGAAGAACGGTGCGATTCGCCTAGAGGTCGACTTCTTTTCCGATTAAGGCAACCGCTTTCCCACGAGAGGCGTTCATATCTCGAACATTGGGAGGCAGCTTCTGGCCTTCCTCGGGCCATCCGGTGACACCCATGTCACTCACACCTTGAAACTTCGCCCCTTCCTCCATGAGCATCGTAGGACAATGAACTTCTCCGATCAGAATCGCGTTTTTTAAGAGCTGGATTTTCCCCGTGGCCGTGACGGTGGCTTTGATGCGTCCGCTACTGATCAACGAATCCGCATGAATCGATCCCCTCACCATCCCATCTTCACCGACAATCACTTCGCCCTTCGTATGCACATCACCTTCCAGGCGCCCATCGATACGCACCGTACCTTCGACTTTGATCTCGCCTTTCAGCTCGACGCCCTTTGCCAACAGCGTAATATTGCCGTCGTCCGCATAGCCGGTTTTCTTCATGAGAACTCCTCTGTAGAGGCTAATCTCCCTCAAGGGTATCGTAGGACAAGGGATCTGCCTAACAGTTTATGGAATTCAGCACTCCGGTATGGGAGGGCCGACCTCTATGAGGACAACCCAAACGTCTCCTTTACTCGTTCCCACACCCCTCCTCCGTGCACCTCGCAATACGTCGTGGGCTCGGTTCCTGCGATGAAGAACTCCGGCCTGTTCTCTGGACATCGTGTGGTCGCCAGTTGACCAGTTCTGGGATCGATCCGACGCTGAACGATCCCGGTCGGCATCTCAAAATCGGGGAGATCTCGAGGCATGAGCCGAATCGCCAGCTCGCTCCAGATGGGAAGCGCAGCCTGCGAACCGCTCAGCTTGATGGATCGTTCATCATCAAATCCAACCCACACTCCAATAGCAATATCCGGTGAATATCCGACAAACCAGGCGTCTCGAGATCCATCGGTCGTCCCAGTTTTTCCTGCGATCGGCCCCTGCACCCCGAGAGCTCGGGCCTTGGAAGCGGTCCCGTGATCCACCACCCCTTTCAGGAGGGACGTGACAAGAAAGGCACCTTGCGGAGTCGCGGCCTGTCGTCGATCAAGCGGTGGACTCCAGATGGTCTCTCCTCCTTCACGGGTGATGTTCGACAGCGCCACCGGACGGATCACCACCCCGCCATTGGCAAGGCCCGCATACGCAGCAGTAATTTCAAGCAGCGACACCGACGAACTCCCAAGCGCGAGGGAAAGGTTATCCGCCAAAGGCGTGGTGATCCCGAAGGCTTGGAGTTGGTGCGTGAGGGCCGTCATCCCGGTCCGGTGAGCCGTCCTCACGACTGGCACATTCAAGGACTGCTCAAGGGCAGATCGCACGGTCACCGGCCCCCGATACTGCCGGTCATGGTTTTGAGGCGACCAGGAACCAGTGCCTGAATCCAAGGTGATGGGCTCGTCTGCCAACAAGGTCGCCGGTGTGAGCCCATCGGCTCCCTGCCCACGGGCCGCTTCGAATCCGGCCAAATACACAAACGGTTTGAACAAAGAGCCCGCAGATCGATGGGCCTGCACCGCACGGTTGAACTGACTCACTCGATAGTCACGCCCGCCAACCATCGCCAACACATGGCCATGCCTGACATCCAACACCACGGCGGCGGCTTGGAGCGGCGGGTCAGCCTCGGCCAACGAAGGATGGTTCCTCCCCAGCTTCATGAGACCGTTCTGTAAGACCTGTGCCGTAATCTGCTGTGCTCGAGAGTCGAGCGTTGAATAGATTCGTGCTCCCTCCGGAGTGATCGCACCAGTCCCCTGCTCGATTTCCCTCAGCAGATAATCGACAAAGTAGGGAGCATCCGTGAGCGCGTCATCGGTCAATGACACCTTCACCGGCTGCGTTAACGTGGCGGTCAGTACTTCCTCGGTTATGATGCCTTCCTCCCGCTGACGGTGGAGCACCACGTTTCGACGCTTCGTCGCCGCATCAATGTTTTTCACCGGCGAATAGGTATTGGGGCCTTTGATGAGGCCGACGATCAGCGCAATTTCTTCAATCGAGAGTTGATTGAGCGGTTTCCCGAAATACCGATGGGCGGCTTCTCCGACCCCGTAGATGGAGACCGGACCCGCTTGGCCCAGATAGATCTCGTTCATATAGCTTTCTAGAATGTCCTGCTTCCGGTACTTAAACTCAAGCGCCAGCGCAGCCGCGAATTCTTGGAGCTTCCGTCCAAGCGTACGTCGAGGGGTGTAGAACAGATTCTTGGCCAATTGCTGCGTGAGGGTGCTCCCGCCCTGCACGAGCGCCCCGCGAGTGATATTGGTCCACAGCGCGCGTCCGACGGCAATCGGATCGAATCCGAAATGAGAGAAAAAGCGCCGATCTTCGATGGCCAACAGCGTATCAATCAAGGCGGGAGGCATTTGCTCCAGTGGGGTCCATTCCCGAAGCTGCTTGGTGCCGCCGCGCATACCACTGATCAATACCGGTTCAAGCCTCACGAGCGAGAGGGGTTGGCCATCGATGGCGGACAACACCCGCGTCACGATCCCGTCAGCCAACGTGAGTTTGATTAGACGAGCAGGAAGCCGATGTTCTTCCTGGGCATGCAAAAAAATTTCAATCGAGTTCTGAGTCGCAACATACTCCCCGGGCACCTTCGGATGGGTTGTGACCGGTCGATACTCCAACCGCTGGAGACGGTCGAATAAGCCCTCTTCTACGGGATGGAGTCCCGGTGTAAGAAAGAACGGCGCGCCGTAGATCAGCAACGGTGGATGCTCGTCGCTCTTCGGTAGGGCCAAACTCGTGGAAAGGACAAATCCATATCCTGCCAGTAAGGCGAGTGCGACCCCACAGACGATGAGGAACACCATCACAAGGCGTCGCGCCGAGAAGACAGGCTGGGATGATAGCTGGGCTGACATGCCCACAGCTTACCTGGAGTTATCGAACAAGTGAACTGGATAAATGAGACCAGACGGAGGTCAGCGCGATCTGAAGATTGGAAAGGGAGAAGACGACTTAGGCAGCGCGGGATGACGCAAGGGGCATCCATCGCTTGAGGGCGTGAGCAATTTGTTCAAGTGAGACAGGTTTTGAGATGTAATCATCCATCCCGGCGGCAGTACACGCGATTCGGTGCGTCTCCAAGGCATGGGCCGTCAGTGCAACGATACGGATGGGGGTCCCATCAGATCGGGTAATGCCTTGCCGGCGGATTTCTCTTGTCGCGGTGAGGCCGTCCATTTCCGGCATCTCGCAATCCATAAACACGAGATCGAAGGGCGACTGGTCCACCACGTCCAGCACTTGCCGTCCGGTCTCGACCGCGACAGCCGATTCTCCACAGACCTCGAGCATGCCGAGCAACACCTCCCGATTGACGGGATCGTCATCGGCAAGCAGAATACGCGCTGGGATTCGGATATCCGGTCCATAGATGGGCATACTAGACGCACACCCGGCCCGACTGCTGTTGGCCGATGATCGACCAGCGGCCGCTGCTGACCCATTGCTTGCAGCGACCAATTCGAATCGGGCCGTGAACCAGAAGGTAGAGCCGGTTCCCGGAACACTGTCGACCCCGATCGTCCCTCCCATCATCTCAACCAGCCGCTTCACGATTGTCAGACCCAGCCCCGTTCCACCGAATCGTCGAGTCATTGACCCGTCGGCTTGAGTAAACGGTTCAAAGATGTGCGGCTGGGCCTCACGCGGGATCCCGATTCCGGTATCGCGAACCAGGACCTTCATCGTCGTGTGCCCTCTCCCATCGCCGCAAGGCTGAATGCACACGGCAATCTGTCCCCGTTCGGTGAATTTCACCGCATTCCCGATCAGATTCATCAGAATCTGCCGTAATCGTCCGACATCTCCGCGCAAACGAGACGGAAGTTCCGGCGCGATCTCGCAATGGAGATGAAGGTTCTTCTGCTCCGCCGATACCGCAAATAGCGTCACGACATTCTGGACGCTTTCGCGGAGATCGAACTCCACTGGTTCGAGATCGAGTTTATCGGCCTCGATCTTCGACAGGTCCAGAATATCGTTAATCACTTGAAGCAGCGCGAGTCCTGACTGTCGAGCCGTGCCGGCAAAATGTCGCTGCTTGTCCGATAAGTCGCCGGACAGCAGTAACTCCACCATCCCGATCATGCCGTTCATCGGCGTGCGAATTTCATGGCTCATGTGCGCGAGGAATTCCGACTTGGCTTGGTTGGCGCTCTCAGCTGCTACTTTTGCCGCTTGCAAGACGGTATTCATTCGCTCGAGGTCTTCATTGCGACGCTGCATCTCGATCGTGTGGGCAGCGACCTTTCGCCCCAGCTCCCATTTTCTCGTGAGGGCGCTGGCGATCTGTTGCACCTCAATGGAATCGAACGGCTTTCTCAAAATGAGGACCCGATCGTTGACACCCAAACGTTCAACAATTTGCACCCACGAGTAGTCCGAATACGCGGTACAGATGACGACTTGGATCTCCGAGTCCGCCTTCAAGATGTGTTCAATGGTCGTCAGGCCATCCCAACCAGGTGGCATTCGCATGTCGACAATGGCCACAGCATAGGGGTGATTGTCTGTCCGCGCCGAGACGATCTTGTCATAGCCTTGCTGCCCCTGATCGGCGAAATCCAACTGAAAGGGATCGATCGCCAGCGGATCACCCGTTCCACGCTTGAACAGTGCGGCGCGCGCTTGTTGCAACCCAGCCAGGGTGGACTGGGGAACGAGAATTTTTTGAAAATCTTCGTGAATCGTCCGGTTGTCGTCGATAATGAGGATCCGGCGATTCCGTTCTGTCGATGGCATCGTCATGCCGGCACCTCAATCGGAATAAACGGCAAATCCAATACGAAGACGGCCCCTTGTCCCTGCCCCTCGCTTCGTCCGTGCAACGTCCCACCAAGGTTCTTGGCAGCGAGTGCGGCGCTATGGAGTCCGATCCCATGCCCCTCCGGCCTGGTGGTAAAACCCTGCGTGAAGAGTCGCCCGAGATGCTCCGGCGCAATCCCGACACCGGTATCAGACACCTGAAACCGCACAAAGCCGGTGCGATCCTCTGCACGGCCGAATTGCACCGTCAATCGATGCCGCGTACCCGGCATCATATCCATAGCATTCTTTGCGTTGCTGATCAGGTTCACCAGAATCTGCAAGACTTGATGACGATCACACATGCCCTCCGGAATCGCATCAGCACGTCGCTCGATCTCATACCCACGACTCTCGAACGCCGATACATGAATGGCCAGCGCCTGCTCCATGAGGTCTTGGAAATTCACAGGCTCCAAGATGGTACCGCCTGGCCTGGCCAGGTCAACCTGTCGATCCACAACCTGCCGAATATGCTCGATATTACGACCGAGCCCGTCCAGCTCTTTTTGAACGAGCGTTTGGTTTTGCGTGACGGCTTCCGCCAGCATGGAGAGATACGATGGGATTTGTTTCCCCTCCTGGGTCTCAGAGAGATAGGCCCCGAGATGATGCTTGTGCTCCTGGAGCATCGAGGCGATCAACGCCACGTCGTTCATCGGCGTCTGCTTGAGCAGATTGGTCACCACGTCCACGGACACATTCACGCTATTCAGTACGTTCCCCACGTTATGCAAGACCGTCGACGCGACGTCCGCCATGCCCACCAGCCGTGAACTTTCTAGAAGCTGTTTATTGAGCTGCTCCCGTTCCAACTGGATACGCTTGCGTTCTTCGATCTCGATCTGGAGCACTTCGTTCGTGTGTTCAAGCTGTTCGTTTTGCGACAAGACCTGTGTGCGGGATTGCTCGAGCTGGGTAATCGCTTCTCGGAGTTGCGAGTTTGCACGATCAACGGCCGTGACATCGTGGAACGACACCAACACACCGCGCGAGCGGCCATCCTGGTCCTGAATCGGCGTGGTGGTCACGGAGAGCGTCTGAAGCGCCTGTTCTTTGGTGCGATACCCAAACCGGATTCCCTGTCGCCCGCGCGGGTGATCAGCGGCCGCTTGCCATGGAAACTGATAATCTGCTGCCAATGGCATTCCCTGATCGTGAACCCACGGCAGGTGGGACAAGGATACGCCCAAGAGCGAGGAGAGTGATCGTTCAGTCAGTCGACAGAACGTGTCGTTGGCCAGCACGATCGAGCCGGACAAATCGACCATCACCACGCCATCCGTCAGACTGTCGAGTGTGGATTTGACTCGAGGCGGAATCATTTCGGATGGATCGAGATGTCGCAGGGTACGTTTCATAAACGTGAAGTATCCGATGAATCCCAGGACCGCGACCAACAGCACATATCGCACCCACGCGTCTTCATAGAATTTCTTGCCCGACACATCTCCCAACGCGCGAAATGACAGCTGGAGAGTTCCCCAATGCGTGGCTCCTTTATAAATGGGGACTTGGATGTGAGTGGGCGTCGATCGTTGCCCGCTTGGTTGCACCCAATGGCGGAGATGATCGCCCGCAGCAGCGAGTGGCTCCCCCTCCGCTGTCTGAAGCGCTGCCGAAAGGATCTCGGCGTTACGTTCAACCAAGGCGCGCATCGCGGTTTCAATCGTCGTCGTCTGTCCCGAAGCCGCCAGCAAGGAATACTGCACCGCCAAGTTCTCACTGAGGGTCTTCCGCGCCTCGAATACTTCTTTCCCCTTATCAGGGGTCAATCCGACGATGGCTTGTCCGGCCAGCATGGCGCCGATCGTGACGCAGACCAGGCACAAGCTGATCAAGACAGTAGGCGAAACCCGATTCATGCTTCTCTACTTATCGGACGGTTCAGATGCAGACATGAGAACCAGGGGTGAGTTAAAAGAACTTCTCGAGTCCGTCGAATTCGTCCTGCTCCTGACGCTGGGCCGCATCGGTCGCCTTCCGGCGGCTGTCCCGCTCTTGTCGGCTCAATTTGGTGACAGGAAGCGGGTCGAAGCTCTTCCAGACTGGAAGGGTGGTCAAGCAGCTGGCCAGAATCGCGCTGCTTCGAACCGCCCAGGCCACGAATCCCACCGATAGGGTCGTCCCACCCAGGGCAGCCACTCGGGCCACCATCATCTCGTGTTCCTGCTCGACGCCGACCTCCTCTTCTAGGGACTTGGCCATCGCATCGAGTTTGGCCAACAGAACATCACTAACGGAAGGCTGGTCTTCCGGTACCTTCGAATCAACTGGCTGCTCCGGTTCCACGGGCATGATGGTGAACGGTGACGCAGCTGACGACTCATCCCAACGAGACATCACCGGCTCAAGCTTGGCCGTATCATACCGTCGAATGTCTTCCTGCTTGATAAAAATGGGAGATTCAATAGGCGTGGCCGACGGCATCATCTCGCCACTTCGATGGACCGCTGTTTCAGCTGGCTTGCTTGGCTGTTCAGTGGTCGTCGTACTGAGGTTTGCCGGTAGTTCATTCCGCTCAATGACCACAGGTTGGCTGCGTTTCTCAGATTCACGCAACGAGGGTGAGAGAAGCACAGGGGGAATCGTCAGAACATTCGATGGTGCAACAACCGTCTCGGCCACATCGGTGACCGTCACTTGGATCATCTGCGTAGTGCTGGCTCCCTGACTGTCGATTACTCGGACCTGAACCACATAGACATGGTCGCCATTCGCATCGGTCGCCACTTCAAAATCTGGAGGAGCCGCAAAATTCAACACACCGGTTGAAGCATCGATCGTGAAGAGCGCCTGATCCGCCCCACCGTTGAGACTGTACGTGAGGACCTGACTCGGCAAATCCACATCCGCACCGGTCACGATCGTCACCGCACTGACATTTTCCGCGACATTGATCGAGGCCGCCGACCCGCCTCCGTTGCTGGTAATGGTGGGCGCATCATTGACCGGCGTGATCGTCAAGGTCACGGTGGTGGCTCCTAACGAACCACCAGCCCCATCGCTCATGGTAAAGGTGAAGCTGTCACTGGTAGTTTCCGACCCGTCATGTACGTAGACCACACGATTGCCGGCGATATCGGCTTGGGCGAAGGTGGTGGTAGGAACACCCGGCGCCGATATCAACTCCAATTGTCCATGTATTGGTCCTGTGCCGATGGTATAGGTCAGCTGAGCATCGGTGGTATCCACGTCTGTAACAGCCAGTTCGCTCGCTACAATCGTGTCCGTATCACCCTCGGCAACAGTGCTGCCGGTGTTAGCAGTCAGGACAGGAGCATCATTGACCGCCGTCACCGTCACGGTGATGACTTGGGTCGTGGTGTTGCCCGCGTCGTCGGTGATGGTCACGGTGAAGCTGTCCGTCCCATTCCAGTCCGCCGTCGGGGTATAGCTCCACAGGCCCGTCGCCGGATCGATGCTCGCCGTCCCCTGCGTCGCCGCCCCCGTCACGCTAAACACCGTGCCGTCGCTCAACCCTCGGCATCCGTCGCCGTCAGGGTGCCCGTGATGGTTGTGTCTTCAGTGCCGCTCCCGCTCGTCCCCCGTCACCACCGTCGCATCGTTCACCGCATTAACCGTCACGGTCACCGTCGCCGTCTCGGTGACGCCCCCGCTCGTGATGGTGTAGGTAAAGCTGTCGGTGCCATTGAAATTGGCGTTCGGCGTGTAGGTCACGGTCCCGTCGGCCAGAAACGTCACGCTCCCGTTCGCCCCTTGCGTCACCCCCGTCAGCACCGGCGTGCCCTCAAAGCTATCCGCGGTGGCGCCATTCGTCCCCGTCAGCACGTTCGCACTGATCGCCGTGTCTTCGTTCGTGGTCAGGCTATCGTTGGTGAGATCCACCACCGGCGTCACGGTCACGCTGATGACTTGCGTCGTACTGTTGCCCGCATCATCGGTAATCGTCACGGTGAAGCTGTCCGTCCCATTCCAGTCCGCCGTCGGGGTATAGCTCCACAGCCCGGTCGCCGGATCAATGCTCGCCACGCCGTTCGTCGCCGCGGTGCTCACCGTGAAGACCGTCCCGTCGGCGAGCCCGTCCACATCGGTCGCCGTTAGGGTCCCGGTGATCGTCGTGTCTTCAGTGCCGCTCCCGCTCGTGCCCCCCGTCACCACGGTCGGATCATTCACCGCGTTGACGGTGATCGCGACCGTATCCACGTCGGTCCCGCTGTTCGTGTCGGTGCTGGTCACGGTGAGCGTGTCACTGCCGCTATAGTTCGATGTCCCTTGATAGACTAACGTAGCCAACGTCGCGTTGATGTCGACCTGGCTACCGGAGAGGGTCAGGGTATTCGTGCCGTTGCTGCCCGCACTGATCGTCGCTCCACCCTGGAGTGTGACTGACACGGTCCCGTTCAACACGCCGAGCTGCACGGTGCTCAGATTGCCGTCGACGTCGTTGACGCTGATGCCGCTCAGCGCCAAGGGCGTGTCTTCCGCCACGCTCTGCGCCCCGGCACGGCGTTCACCGGCGCGTCATTCACGGCAGTCACATCGATGGTCAGGATGTTGGGGGCCGCATCATAGACATTGCCGCTGTCGCGTACGGAGAAGGTGAGGTTCGCATACCCCGTCCCGGTCGCGTTCGCCGCCGGGGTAAAGACCAGATTGCCAGCGGTGATATCGACCACCGTGATGACTTGCCCCGCCGTCACCGCTACGCCGGAGAGGGTCAAGGTCCCGGCTGCGGGCAGCGTGTCGATCCGCACGGCGCTCAGACTGTCGCCCGCATCCACGTCGCTGAAGCCAAAGTTCGCCGTGCTCAAGGTATGAGCGGTATCTTCGTTGATCGTAACCGTGGCATCCACGCCCGTCGGGGCCTCATTCACATTGGTCAGATTGATCGTGAACGTTTCGTCGTAGGTCAGACCGCCACTATCGGTGACCCGAACCGTCACCGTATGGTTGGTCGCCGCTTTCGTAATTGAACAAGCTGCCATCGGCCACGGTGATCTGGCCTGTGCTGCTGTTGATCGCAAACCGTCCACCTGCGGTATCTGTGAGGCTATACGTCTTCGTGTCGCCACTGTCCGGGTCCGTCCCGCTCACGATCCCCACTACGGTCCCGTTTGCCGCATTCTCCGCGACGGTATTCGATGAGAGGGAGAGGTCCGTCGGTGCATCGTTCGTCGCTTGAACGTTGACGAGTTTTGTCGCTGGTGTCGCGGTTCCCCCATCTCCATCGGTCAGCTCGAAGGTGACCTGCCGAGTCGCGGTGGACGGGCTCTCGCTGACATTCCGGAATTGAATGCTCGTCACAACCTCCTGCACGGCAGCCACGGTAGCGTTGGCATTGAACGTGATCACCAAAGGATCGCTATCGCTCGTTCCTCCGGTAAAGGTTCCGATCACGACGCCTTCATAGCTGACATTGCTGCCGGAGGTGCCGACTTGACCGAGGCCAGTACCAAAGTTACCAACAAGAAGACGATCGTCGGCTGTGCCGTTCTGCGTCAACGAGATGGTGAGCACACCAGTGTCGAAATTCGTTGAGTCCACATCAGTCACCGTCATCAGAGGACCGATGACTTGCGGCGATCCCCCTTCTACAAATGTCACCGTCGGTCCGACGGCCGTCACCACCGGCGCATCGTTGACCCCCGTCACAGTGATCGCGACCGTATCCACGTCGGTCCCGCTGTTCGTGTCGGTGCTGGTCACCGTGAGCGTGTCACTGCCGCTATAGTTCGATGTCCCTTGATAGACCAACGTAGCCAAGGTGGCGTTGATGTCGGCTTGGCTGCCGGAGAGCGTGAGGGTGCTGTCCCGTTGCTGCCCGCGCTGATGCTGGCCGCGCCTTGGAGCGTGACCGTCACGGTCCCGTTCAGCACGCCCAGCTGCACCGTGCTCAAATTACCGTCGACGTCGGTGACGCTGATGCCACTCACGGGAAGCGCAGTGTCTTCGTTCACCGTCTGGGCGCCAGGGACGGTATTGACCGAGGCATCATTGACCGCCGTCACCGTCACGGTGATGACTTGGGTCGTGGTGTTGCCCGCGTCGTCGGTGATGGTCACGGTGAAGCTGTCCGTCCCATTCCAGTCCGCCGTCGGGGTATAGCTCCACAGGCCCGTCGCCGGATCGATGCTCGCCGTCCCCTGCGTCGCCGCCCCCGTCACGCTAAACACCGTGCCGTCGCTCAACCCCTCGGCATCCGTCGCCGTCAGGGTGCCCGTGATGGTTGTGTCTTCAGTGCCGCTCCCGCTCGTCCCCCCCGTCACCACCGTCGCATCGTTCACCGCATTAACCGTCACGGTCACCGTCGCCGTCTCGGTGACGCCCCCGCTCGTGATGGTGTAGGTAAAGCTGTCGGTGCCATTGAAATTGGCGTTCGGCGTGTAGGTCACGGTCCCGTCGGCCAGAAACGTCACGCTCCCGTTCGCCCCTTGCGTCACCCCCGTCAGCACCGGGGTGCCCTCAAAGCTATCCGCGGTGGCGCCATTCGTCCCCGTCAGCACGTTCGCACTGATCGCCGTGTCTTCGTTCGTGGTCAGGCTATCGTCGGTGAGGTCCACAACCGGCGTCCCCGTCACGCTGATCACTTGCGTCGTACTGTTGCCCGCATCATCGGTAATCGTCACGGTGAAGCTGTCCGTCCCATTCCAGTCCGCCGTCGGCTGGTAGCTCCACAGGCCCGTCGCCGGATCAATGCTCGCCACGCCGTTCGTCGCCGCGGTGCTTACCGTGAAGACCGTCCCGTCGGCGAGCCCGTCCACATCCGTCGCCGTCAAGGTGTTGGTGATGGTCGTATCCTCATTGCCCGTCCCGCTCGTGCCCCCCGTCACCACGGTCGGATCATTCACCGCGTTGACGGTGATCGCGACCGTGTCCACATCGGTCACGGCATTGCTGTCGGTGCTGGTCACCGTGAGCGTGTCACTGCCGCTATAGTTCGATGTCCCTTGATAGACCAACGTAGCCAAGGTGGCGTTGATGTCGACTTGGCTACCAGAGAGCGTCAGGGTATTCGTCCCGTTGCTGCCCGCGCTGATGCTGGCCGCG
Organism: Nitrospira sp.; assembly: GCA_016715825.1. Lineage (NCBI taxonomy): Bacteria > Pseudomonadati > Nitrospirota > Nitrospiria > Nitrospirales > Nitrospiraceae > Nitrospira > Nitrospira sp. The sequence continues at coordinate 79,242 of JADJXO010000010.1, forward strand.
CCTTGGAGCGTGACCGTCACGGTCCCGTTCAGCACGCCCAGCTGGACCGTCGAGAGGTTACCATCCACATCGGTGACGCTGATCCCACTCACGGGAAAGGAGGTGTCTTCGTTCACCGTTTGCGCCCCCGGCACCGTGTTCACCGGGGCATCGTTCACCCCGCTCACGGTGATATTCCTGTATGCGGCGGCGCTGGGATCTGTGCCGTCGGTGACGATCCACTCAATGGTACGCGTGAGGGTGGAGGGGGTATCGCTGCCGTTGTAAAACGCGATCGACCGCAATGCGGTCTGGTAGTCGGCCACTGTGGCCGTGCCGGAGAGTGTCAACGTGCCGGTTGTACTGTTCCAGGTCCCACTGATTCCGTTTTGGTCGGTGAAGGTCAATTCATCGGCACCCGACTCATAGTTGGTACTGATCCGGACGGTTGCACCGGTCATTGTGCCACTATCGATGTCGCTGATCGTCAAGTTGACATCGATGCCAACCGGTGACTGTTCCGTGAAGTTCACATCACTTGGATCGACTGTCACGACCGGCTCGTCGTTCACCGCCGTCACATCAATGGTCAGGGTGTTGGGGGCCGCATCATACGCATTGTTGCTGTCGCGTACGGAGAAGGTAAGGTTCGCATACCCCGTCCCAGCGGCGTTGGCCGCCGGGGTAAAAACCAGATTGCCCGCGGTGAGGTCCGCCACACTCACCACTTGGCCTGCCGTGACCGCTGCGCCGGAGAGGGTCAAGGTCCCCGCTCCGGGGAGGGTGTCGATGCGCACGGCACTCAGACTATCCCCAGCATCCACGTCGCTGAAGCCGAAGTTCGCGGGGGTAAGGGCCTGGGCCGTGTCTTCGGTGAGCGTCACCGTGGCATCGGCCCCGGTCGGAGCCTCATTCACATTCGTCAGATTGATGGTAAACGTCTCGTCATACGTCAGCCCGCCGCTATCCGTCACCCGCACCGTGACGCTGTGGCTGGTCGCGCTTTCGTAATTCAACAGGCTGCCATTGGCGACGGTGAGTTCGCCCGTGCTCGCATTGATCGCAAACGCACCTGTGGCGGTCTGCGATTGGATCGAATAGCTTAGAAGGTCGGTCTGGTCGAGCACCTCAGTGGCATCCCATTCGATGACATAGCTTTCCAGTCGACCTGTTGTTGCCGAGTCCCACCAGAGCCCTGTGGAGAGGTTAAGCCTCGCCGCATCCTCATTATTCCCGCCATTGTCGTTGGGTTGTGTGGACTCCCCAATTAGTACAGGCACCGTTGACGCTCGTTCCTCCGGCCATCCCTTGATAAAACAAGTCCCCGTCGGTTCCATTAGACCCCCACCGCCAATCGCCTTCGAGCGTTTGATCGGTTGCTCCCAGCCAAACGCTATCGTCTCCCGTCACCAATCCAATCGTCTTGACTAAGTCGTTTTCGAATGCAGAGCGAACGACGACCAGCTGGCCGGTGGTGCCATTGAGCGCTGTCGATTCAGCGCCGGATTTGGCAGCAGCCCAGGTAAAGTTGCCGGTGACTGCCTTATAAAACTTGTCAGTCGTGGCATTGAAGTGCAGTGAAGGATCGGCCGCGAGTAGTTCCGTGATCTTGGCTTGGCGTTCCGGGTCCGTTCCGTTCACGATGCCCACCACAGTCCCATTGGCCGCGTTCTCCGCCACGGTGTTCGCCGACAACGCCAAGTCCGTCGGTGCATCGTTGACGCCGGTTACCGTGACAGTCGTGTCATAATTAGGGCTGGTCCCACCGTCGCCATCAGTCAGCACAAACCGCACGGTCCTGGCTCCAGTCGTGGGGGCGTCGGTATCCGTGTTCTCGTATGTAATGTTTTTCACCAGCGCTGTCACCGCCGTGGGCGTCGCATTGCTGTTCAACGTGATGACGAGATTGCTCCCGCCGCTGCCGCCGGTGAAGGTCCCGATGGTCACGCCCTCATAGGTCATGTTCGATCCACTCACGCCGATCTGGCCCACCCCGGTCCCCTGATTCCGAATGCTCAGCACGTCTTCGGCACTGTCCCCACCGGAGGAAATCGACACAGTGAGGGTGCCGGTATCGAGGTTGGTTGAATCCACATCCGCTACCAACACATTGCCGCCTTGCTCGATCACCACGGCCCCGTCACCTTCGCTGTAGCTCAGGCTATCGCCGCTCAGGTTTGTAATCGTCGGCGCATCATTGATGGGAGTCACGGTAATGGCCACCGTATCGGTGTCGACGAGTGTCAGGTCATTAGCAAGATTGGCGACCTCGTTCGTGGTCAGTACTCTATCGTAGAGCCGAACATCGTCGAGACTGCCCGTCGCGTACCATTTGCCGCCTGAGGAATCCTGGTTACGCCCGATGGCCATGGAGTCAAGGCCTGACACACTGTTGAAGAAGCCCTGTGTCGAAGCATTTCCGGTGTCGTAGCTCAACTGCCCAGCCGTAGCGAGAACTCCATCGACGTAGAGACTGTTACCGGAGGAGCCGATCGTCACTGCGACGTGATGCCAATTCCCGTCGTTGATGGCGACATCACTCTTGTAGACCGCTAGTTGCAGCACGCCGTTTCCCAGACCTAGTCAGATACCCTGAACGCCCTGGTGAACCAGGGCGGCGTAAGGATACATTGGAAGCCGGAGATGGATCAAATGGTTTGACGCGCCCGTAGCCTTGATTCCCAGCCGCTAATCGTGTCTGAGAATCGGGCAGCAGTCCCCGTAATGCGCGAGAGTGATCGTAGTCATTGACCCCATCCAGACTGAAAACCTGCCCTCGAGTGGGATCCGTGATCAAGGCCGCATTGATCCAAGGTGCCGTCCTGCGCGTGCCCGGGCTGCGTCATTGCAGGGTTGCCGTCGAAGGTGTAGAGGGCCTTGGAGATTGGCATCAAGATCCAAGGAGTAGAGTGTTTGATCGTAACTCGTGATGGTGAACGTATCGCTCCCGCTGTAGTCGGCTGTAGGATCATATTGCAGACCATCCAGCGCAGCATTGATGTCTTCTACCGTGCCTGAGAAGGTCATGGTGGCATCGCCCGTCCCGTCACCGGCTGTGAAGGTCAGGCCGGTCGTGCCCGACAACGTCACAGTGCCGTTATTGACAGCTACGGTGACGACCAAGGGTTCACCGGCATCGTCGGCAATGGAGATCAGATTGCCGTTGGCGGCATTGAAGGTGAGCGTCGTGTCTTCGTTGGTGCTCTGCGCCCCCGGCACCTGGTTGACCGGCACGTCCTCGAGATTATTGACTTGAATCGTCAGGACCTCATCATAGGTCAGCCCGCCGGAATCGGTCACCCGCACGGTAATGTTGTGAGTCGCGGACGATTCGTAGTCGAGCAGTGAACTATTCGCCACCGTGATTTCCCCTGTGGACGTATTGACGGCAAACCGTCCGCCGGCAGAATCGGTGAGGCTGAAGCTGAACGTCTCACCGGCATCGGGGTCTTGTGCCGTCACAAAACCAACGTAGCTGCCGTTGGTGCTATTTTCATCAATCGACAGTTGCGCATTCACGGTACCTGCGGTGAATCCCGTCCCGCTGGCATGCGCGATGCTGAGGTTATTGCCACTGACGATATCGACGACCTGACTAGAGCCATCGAAGCCATCCATTTGCCAGTTGGCCACCAGGCCGACGGCAGCGGCTTCGGCCGGTGTCAGGTCGAGCTGTTGCTGATAGTGCTGGGCGATCTCACCGGCGGATCGCACATCGTTCCAGATGCGGACGTCATAGATGGTGCCGGAGAAGCATTGAGACGAATCATACCCGCTATCGAGGCCATCCTGCTCTTGACCAAAGACGAACTGACCATTGGTCGTGTCCAGCGCGGTTCCCACACTGAGCCCGGTACCCGATTCGATGTGTGCGCCGTCGATGTAAACAGACCAATTACCGGCGGTGTTATCCCACGTCACCGACAGCGTGTGGACGGTACCGTCCACCAGGGCTGCCCGGTAATCGATCGCACTCGCATAGGCCACGGTACCGGCACCAAAATCGATCTCAAGGTTATTTGACGGGTCGTCAAGCTGAATGCTGAGCTCATCGCCGGCGGGGTTGTTGAAGGACATGAGCACCGTCTCAAGCGGCGTATCAGTTGCGGCGAAACGAATCTCTACCGTTGTTGCGTTCAGCGACTGTGATAACCCGGTATCCGAGATCAGATAGGCATCATTTCCGCCATCCGTATTGAGTTCGATACCGGTAGACAGATCCGTCGGGGCATCGTTGACCGCCGTCACGGTGATCGGTGAGGGTATTGAGCACTATCGTACGTGCTGTTGCTGTCGCGCACGGAGAACGTGAAGCTGGTGTAGCCGGTACCGTTGGCATTCGCCGCCGGGGTGAACACGAGGTTGCCCGCTGTAAGATCCGCCACGGTCACCACTTGCCCCGCTGTCACGGCCACACCCGAGAGGGTCAGGGTTCCGGCCCCCGGCAGCGCATCGATCCGCACGGCGTTCAGGCTGTCACCCGCATCCACGTCACTGAACCCGAAGTTGGCGGTGGTGAGGATGTGTGACGAGTCTTCGTTGATCGTCACGGTGGCATCGGCCCCGGTCGGGGCTTCATTCACGTTGGTCAGATTGATCGTAAACGTCTCGTCGTAGGTGAGCCCGCCGCTATCCGTCACCCGCACGGTCACCGTGTGGCTGATCGCCGCTTCATAGTTCAGTAAGCTACCGTTGGCCACGGTGATCTGGCCTGTGCTGCTGTTGATCGCAAACCGGCCGCCCGCGCTATCCGTGAAACTGTAGCTCTTCGTATCGCTTACATTGGGGTCTGTCCCGGTGACTGTGCCGACGATGGTCCCGTTGGCCGCGTTCTCTGCCACCGTGTTGGCTGAGAGACTCAAATCGGTGGGAGCGCTGTTTGGCTCCACCGTCACAGTGACTGTAGCCAGCGCGTCTCCAGGACTATGCAGATTCGTAACCTGGGAAGCACTCAGCGCATAATCATAGACGGCAACTGAGTCCAAGGATCCGCCGAAAAATCGGGTAGATTCCAGGTCCTGTCTCGCACCGAGATAGGCATCCCCACTCGGATTGATACCGTCCTTTCCACGTGCTGAATCCGATAATTTTAAGTCGCCATCGAGATAGACATTCATACCGGCACTCGCACTTATCGTCAGCGTGTAGGTGTGCCATTGTCCGTCACCAACGATACTGCTGACATCGAAGCTCGTCGTCGCTGGTGCAGAATCATTGGTATCAAGTACGCGCGTGTAGAGCAGTGGCCCCGTGCCTCCCGTTTCACCAAGAAAGACATTGATGCTGTTCTGTGTATTAAACACGCCATGGCTGTAGAGGTACTGATACGATGTACCGCTCAAATCATCGACTTTGAGCATGAAGGATAGAGAAAAGTCCGAGGTATAGGTGACATCCGGAAGCGTTACGTAGTCGTTGACTTCATCAAATGACAACGCACTACCGTAACGGCCTTCCACCGTTGTTGCCCCGTTGACCACCCCAGTCGAACCTCCGATGAGGTCCGTGGCATCGCCGTCGAGTCGCCAGTAGTGTGTTGGAGCCTCAGATGAGTCGGCAATGAGATAGTTAAAACTGTCAGCGCCTTGGTAGTTGGTATCAGGAGTGTAGGTCACCGTCCCATCGAGATTGTCCGTCACCGTCCCATTCGCTGGAACGGTGTAATCCAACACCGTAATGGCGTCGCCCTCTGCGTCGGTGTCATTTGCAGCTACGCCGATGGTCACTGGAGTGTTCACCATCGTGATCGCTGAATCATCGTTGGCTTGCAATTCATTAAGGTCCGTCAGATTAATCGTAAACGTCTCGTCATAGGTCAGGCCTCCCGAATCAGTAATTCTGGCCGTCACCATATGACTGGTGGCGCTCTCATAGTTCAGCAGGCTGCCATCGGCCACGGTGATCTGGCCCGTGCTGCTGTTGATCGCAAACCGGCCTCCCGCACTGTCGGTAAAGCTGTAGCTTTTCGTGTCGCCGCTGTCGGGATCGGTGCCACTGACCGTCCCCACCACCGTGCCGTTCGCTGCGTTCTCCGCCACAGTATTTGCCGAGAGCGTCAGATCTGTCGGCTCATCATTCACCGCCGTGACCGTTATGGCTACGGTGTCCGAATCAGTCAAATTCACATCATTGGCTAAAGTCGCAACCTCCGTCGCACTGAGCGCGCGGTTGTAGATGCGCGCGTCGTCGATATTCCCGGCGAAGTCGGCCGTCGTGCTGCCGTTGCCATGTTTACCAATGAATGTGTTCGCACCCAGGGTGTATGCGATCGAACTCGTGTTCGTACTGCTTGCGACAACGACGCCATCCAGATACAACGTGGCGCTGTTGGCAGCGTCATTGAACGCGTACGCCACGTGATGCCAACCCGTGCCGGTTAATGAAACGCTGGATGTGGTGAAGTTCCAGCTACTCCCGTTGTACATGAACGCCTCAAGATTGCCCCCGCTGCTGACGCGCAAGCTCACGCTGTCACCGAGGGAGATCACCTCCGAACCCGTGGTATCCGTCCCCGTCACATTCACCCAGGCAGCCAGCGTCACATTCGCCGGGTTACTGAATTTTCCGGAAATCTTCGATAATCACGCGCCATCAAGGCTGAGCACCTGGCCGCGAGTGGTGTCTGTCACGTAGGTCGCATTGCCCCCCAGTGTCCCGTTTTGGGCTGTACCGGACGCCACATCGTTGGCATTTCCTTCGAAGGTGTAGCGCCCTTGGAGATTGGCATCGATATCCAGCGAAACCAGCGTACTGTCACGAGTGCCAATCGTCAGGGTCACATTCCCGCTGCTGTCGGCAGTGGGAGTAAAACTGGCCCCGTTCAACGCGTTATTGATGTTGGTCACGGTGCCGCGTAGGGTCATCGTCGTATCGGCTGTCCCATCGCCAACAACAAACGTCAGGCCGGTCGTCCCCGCTAGGGTGAACGTCCCGCTCGTGACCGAGAGAGTGACCTCAGTGGTTACACTACTGCCATTAGGATCAGTGATGGAGATCTGATTGCCATTTCCCGACGAGAAGACCAGATTCGTGTCCTCGTTCGTCGTCTGACCACTCGGCACCACATTTATCGGACCATCGCCGACAGTTATTGTCACGGTATCGGCATGACTCGTCGTACCGTCGGACACCACCACCACAAAGCTCAATGTCCCGGTCGCAGTCGGGGCGGTGAACGTTGGGTTCGCCGTATTGGCGTTATTCAATGTGACCCAGGTACTTCCGTCAACTTGAGTCCATTGATACGTCAGCGTGTTCCCATCCTGGTCCGAACTCGCGGCCGCCGATAACGTCACCAGAGAACTGGTCCCGACGGTTTGATCAGGCCCCGCATCGGCGATGGGTCCGTGGTTCCCGCCGCTGACCGAGGTAATAACGTTCTCTATATTGGAATAGTTGATGGTGAAGACATCCCCTCCACCACGATCGACCGTGATGGTGCTGCCATTATTCGTAATCGTCGCTGAGGCAAACTCTGACAGGTCGATGGTATCCGTCCCAGCGTCTCCATTTACCGTGATCACGTCTCCACTCTGCGCACCGGTGAACCGGAAAATATCGGACCCTGTGCCACCGGTCATCGTGTCGTTCCCGCCGCCACTGATGAGGACGTTGGCGATCGTCGCACTCCCTCCAAACAATTGATCGTCTCCCGTCCCACCGAGGATGACATCATCCCCGCTATCTCCGGTCAGCGTGTCGTTGCCTTCGCCTCCGATGAGCGTATCGTTCCCGGACCCTCCATAGAAGACATCGTTTCCCGCACCGCCGTACATCGTGTCGGTTCCACCACCCGCAGAACTGGGAGAGTTGTTGGCAGAATCTCCGATGTAGATCTGGTTGCCCGATGATGGACCGCTGATAATGGCCCCGGTCGCAGCATCCCTCCATGTTTCTGCCAGCAACCCTTTCCAGTTGGCTTGAACCTCATCCGTCACCACGATCGTGGTTTCGATAGTGCCGATATGCGTCTCCAGAACCCAGTCGCCTCCAAACTCGGCATAGCCGGTGTCATCGGTGCTGGCTGCGACATCGGCGCCAGTCAGCTGACTGAGCAGCGTGGCTGCGTCTTGTCCGACTTGGCCTTCGGCAAAGTCGCACCCATAGACGAGAATATCGGCCTTCTGGGAGAGGGCCTGCTGGATGGTTGCAAGTTCGTCAGCATACTCGCCCGTCATGGACTCCTGTGTGAGTGTGCCGGTGCCGAGATTCAGTTGGCCTTCCGCTCCGTGGCTGATGAGGTGGATTGCATCGATGCCGGTGCGCCCAGAGAGAGCTGCCGCGATCTGCTCGACCCCATCCTGCCCGCTGTCGAGCATGATGACTTCGATATTCGAATCCAATCCGCTGAGGAGCTCCTGATAGTTCGGCACGGTGGGATCGACGAAGACCACTTCGGTCGTCGACTCACCCGGGCTGTAGGAGGCAATGGCTTGGAGCAGGTCTTGCGACTCCGTCTCCGCTGCAGTCGGCTCGCCTCCGCTCCCCTCTGAGGAGACAGCTGACTCGGCTTGCTCCTGCGCAACCTGTTCTTGATTCACTTCTGCTGCCGTGGCGGCAGCCGCGGCGTCAAACATGAGGCGGGATTCAAGGGAGAGGAGCGACGCCTTGACTCGAGACGCCCTCGGAGCCGGTGGGGTCGCCTTGGGCTTGCGATCTTGTTGTGGGGCTTGTCGTTTTTTCGTCCAAACATGCGTGGCCCGTCTTTATGGCAGAGATGGCGCTTCAGGTCTTCATCGGTTTTTCACGGCAAGGGCTGGAGATCCGATTCAACGCTTGCAGGTATTGGTCCTGTGAGGAAACTCTAGAGACGGCACGAATGGGCACGAACCACTATCAACGACCAGAACGCGGCTCGTGAGCCTGTGATGTAGGTGCGGAATGCGTTTTGACGACACAAAGCGGCAACCTAAGGAACCGACCTCTCTACTGGTCAGAACCCGCTCTCCCTCACCAAGGTGGCGACCACCTGGTCCCAGGCCCGTTTAGCCATGCTGGAGGGTTGTGCTTCGATGTGGACGTGACCAGCCAAGACCTGATCAGGCTGCAAGGGGTCATCCAGACTCAACCGCACGCGATAGACAGAGACCTCCGGTTTGAGCCGCCCCTTGTCGTCTTTTCGCACCGGCACGTCACCTCCGTAGACGGAGGCCAGGTACGGCACCATGAACTCCCGCTCATCGACCTCTGCAATGTGGGTCACATGGGCCCTCACCGAGGGTCTGGTGAGGTCCAAGGGGATAAATTGTGCGGCCTGTCCCACCTCAACGTAGGCAAGCTCATCGACCGGAACGAAGCTGTCGATCTCAGCGTGGCGCTCATCGACCAGATAGGCAAGGGGGACTTTCTGATCGATCCACCGCCCGACGGTCAGCGAATCGGCTCGATCCCGTACGATTCCTGTGATGGGTGCCTTCAAGGCCATGGTGTCTCGTTTGGCCTCCAACCCCTGGAGCTCAGCCAGGCCCGCCCGTAGTGATTCCCCGATGACTTGCCGCTGATCCCGGTCCTGCCCATAGCCCGCTTGGCGGCCAAGCCGATAGTCCCACATCGCCACTTTGGTTTCCGCCAACCGTACCTCCTTCTCCAATGCCGGGTTCTCCAACACGAGGAGCGCTTCTCCTGCCTTCACCATCTGCCCATCATGGATGAGCACCTGTTGGATCCGTCCAGGAGTCGGCGCGAAGATCGTGGCATAGGAGGAGGCTTGGAGTACGGCAGGGATCGAGATACTGATGTGCAACGGCACAAAGCCGAGTGCCAGTACCAGGCTCACGCACGCGGTCGTTACCCACGTCCGTGGCGAAGCGGCATAGACCGTTCGATTCTGCCACCAGGCCGACACTTCGCGCACGATCGGGAGCGCAATGAACCACACGATCTCAACGAGAAAGAGGATGATGCCCAGCGCTTTGAAAAAGTAGTGATAGACCATGAGCGCGATGCCGGTAAACAGGATGAGGCGGTAGGCCCAGACCGCCCATGCATAGACGACCATTGTCTGCCGCATACCGGCCGACACCGCCTCGGGTGGTGCGTTCTGGTGGCCGAACAAGAGGACCCGCAGCTTCCATTGTCCAAACGCAAACGATCGGTCCTGGAGATTGGGGATCCCTAACCCATCCGCGAGCACATAGTAGCCGTCGAAGCGCATGAGCGGGTTCAGGTTGACGACGAGGCTCATGGCCAAACTGGTCGTGGCGACGATGAATGCGATGCTGCGCAGGGTGCCCTCCGGCAGATAGCCCCAGGCAAAGAGGGCGACCGCGGCCAGCCCCAGCTCGGCGATGACACCGCCTGCGGCGATCAACAACCGTTTGCGCTTTGACGTCAGGCGATAGGAATCTGAGACGTCGGAATAGAGCACCGGCATCATCACCATGAAGGCGAGACCCATGGTCGGCACACGACACCCGAACCTCGTCGCGGTGTAGGCGTGCCCCAGCTCATGGACCACCTTCACCGTCCCGAGCGAGAGGCTATAAAGGATGGCTCCACGCCAGGTGAAGAAGTAGAGAAAGGTCGAGACGAAGGCATCCCATTGGCGAATGACGTGCATCATCCCAATGAGTCCGAGGGCTCCGAACGCCATACCGGCGGCTGCCGTATACAGCGGAGCCACGAGCGGCAAGGTGGATTGCAGGAAGTGATGTGGATGCACGAGCGGGATCTTCACGAACAGATAGTGATGGACCAACCACATCAGCCAGTTCTGGTTGCCGGCCTGGGCCTGGGTCTGATAGTCGGTGTGCTTCCCGCTGGCGGATTGTTCGGTTAAATTGTTCGTGTAGAGAAACTTCACCAGGTCTTCCACGTCTTCGAGAGTCGTACGACAGGTCGTCTCTCGCTCCATCGCGGCATGGAGCTTTTCCATCGACCCGGCTTTCCATCGTTGGATCATCTGATAGACCGGCCATTCGATCTGGAAATAGCGATTCCGAACCGGATCGACGATGGTCCACGTCGGGATACCCTCGGGGGTGGGCGTGCCTCGGTTGAATTGGAGGTTTGTTCGAAGCGGTGGGAGTTGGCGTTCCTGCGGTTTGGCGCCCGGTCCGCCCGGCGGTCTCATCGCCTACCACCCCACCCATTGGCGAAGCGCGGTCAAGGGACGGCGCAACAACAGGTAGGCGAGCGGGCCCTGCTCGCCGTACACCTTGGCGGTGCCTTGCCATCCGATCCGGATGCGAGGATCCGGTTGCGTAAGTTGCGCCGTCACGCGGTAGGCGATGACGTCACCGGGCAATACTTCCGCATTGTAGCTGGCATGCGTGATGGTCGCTGGAAATGACTCCAGCGCCAGCGCATTGAGAAAGACGAGGGCCTCGGCTCCCTCCTTGAGCACAATGGCATCCGCAACCGGCAGATCGATGCGGAGTTCGATCCGTTTAGGGTCGGCGATCTCCATGATCCGCTCCCCGACGGTGACCGGTCGACCGATCCAATCGGCCTTGTCCGAATAGAGCAGCAAGCCCGACTGGGGCGCGATGACTTCCACCTGGTCGAGCATGTCCTTTGCGTAGTTCAGTTCGGTCTGTCGGAGATCGACCTCGGCATCTTTCAGTGGGACGTCCGCCTTTCGTTGCGGATCGCCGAATCCCGCTTGGATGGCTTGGCTGTGCTCGGCTCGGGCGACCGTCAATTGCTTCTCTGCGACAAGGAATTGGTTGCGAAGGGTGGTGTCTTCATAGCGGAAGAGCGCCGTCCCGGCCTGCACTATTTGGTTGGGGTGCACGAGCACGTCGGCAATGACTCCATCGATCGGTGCGCTCACGACGACAGGGTCTGTGGCCATGACCTTGACCGGCGCGACGGAGGAAATCCGGATCGGGAAACAGAGTGCTGCGACGAGGGCCGCCGGGAGCAGCCACCAGGTCGGTTTCTTGATCGTCTTCGACCATTTGCGCTCCTTCTTCGACAGTGCCTTCCACGCATAGGCATAGCTGCCGGCCAACCGATGGACGATGGCGACATCATTTTCCTGCCAGGGAAAGTCCCGCTCGAACCACCACACTCCAAGGAGCGTTTCGTCTGGATGTTGCAACGGGCACCAAAACACATGCCCCTTCACAAACTCTCGCCAGCCACTGCGCAGCGAACTGGGGAGTAGGTCTTCTGTGACGACCATCGGCTGTTCACTGGCGGCTCCAGCTTGGCGTAAGGCCTGAACCGCCTGCTCGAGCCACACGATCATCGGCGCATCACGATCGACGACCGCCACACTCGACGCATTCAATACGCGATAGGCCTCATCCTGCTGTCCGGCACTGCTCAACAGGAAGGCCTGTTCGTAGGGAATCAGCCGTCTGGTTTCATTGACGGACAGAAATTGCAGCTCTTGGATGGTTTTTGCGGCGCGGATCTGCCCTTCCAGATGCGTGAGGGCCGCTAAATGGATCAACGTGGGGATCTGTTGTGCCGTGGGTTCAACCGTCGTTGTCATCGTGTCCGACTACTTTTCAAATTGTGCCGTCCCGCTCATACCCGCCAAGACTTCCGGCGGTAACTTTTCAAACCTCCCCATCACCTTGATCGTCTGACTCGCCGCATCCACCTCGGCTCCGATTTCTTTGACCAGGGCTGGATAATTCAGGCCGGTCTCATCCACCCTGAACGTGAACGGGGATCTTCGCTTGAGCCAGGACAGGGACGAGGAGGGCACCACCAGCTCGATTTCGAGGCTACTGTCATCGAGGAGGCTGATGAGCTTGTCGTTCGGGAACACATTCTCATGCGCATTGACCATCACGCCGACCACACGACCGCCGAATGGGGCGGCAATCGTGCACCCTTTCACGTTGACCGTGGCGACACGGATCGCAGCGGCGGCCTTCTTGGCTTCGGCTCCCGACGTGTCCAGTTCAACCTTACTGATCGCGTTGAGTTTGCCGAGTTCGAGGTTGTTCCTATACACTTTGTCTCTCACCTCATGCTCGGCCACCGCAGCCGCGAGTTCTGCGCGGTACTTGTCGCAGTCGAGCTGGACCAGCATCTGCCCTTTTTTGAATCGTTGCCCTTCCTTGTACGGCAGCTCGCTGATCCGGCCCTGAACCTGAGCATGCAGGACCGCCTGCGCCGCCGGCTTGACGATTCCGCGCACAAGACCAGCTTGTACTGGGACGATTTGGGCCGCCCGCTCGGCCTTCGCCCAACCAGCGGAAGAGGCTCCCACCACGAAAGCCATGAAAGTCATCAGCACCAATTCTTTACTGCGCCACCAATGTCGCATGAGCTCCGACCCCCCTTTCTGCATTCGACATTGTGAGCTGACTGGATTCCCAATAGGTTCTAATCGACTTCGCCAGTTGCGCGACGCTTTGCTCACCCACGCTGACGGGAAGCGTTTCCTCTCCCTGTGACGACAGCATCGTGGCATAGGCTGTTTCCAGCCCTGAACGTGCGGCATCCAAGCGTACCTCTGCCGCGACGTCGTGCACTCTTTCTCGGATCATCGTAAGATCCGTCGCACTGCGTGTCAGCCACAAATTCTTGGTCTGCTTTACGATCTCCGCCTGTGCTCGCTGGTAGTTCAGAGCCTCCTGATATTCTTCCCGAGCCTGAACGAACTGCACCGCACTGACATGCACTTCCGTCAAGATGGAGAGGCTCAACGCCAAACTTTGCGCATCCAACATCTGACCGTGCGCGTCGATTGCTTTAAGCTTGGCCGGTGTTCGAAAGACCGAGAGCAGGTTCCAACTCACTTGGGCGGCATAGGTGAGCCAGTTTTGATAGAGCAAGAAGCTGTTGCTGTTATAATATCCGCCGAATGAGAGTTTGAGACTGGGGAACAACTCCAGAAACACGGCCTTCGCCTCCTTAGCATTAATCCGCTTTTTGTAATCGATCGTTCGCAGCTCAGGCCTCAACAGCAGTGCCAGCTCCTCCATTTTCTGCGTATCGAAGTTACCCACCGGGATAGCGGTCTCCTGCGGTGGCATGACCAGGTCGAACAGCGTTCCAGGAGGCAGTCCCATCATAGAGGCCAGTTGTGTTTTCGCCGTGCTGAGTTCTCGATAGATCCGGCGCACCTCCCGTTGGACATTCAGGAGGTCTCGTTGGTAGTTCAGTGGCGTCAACGGAGCCTGCAGTTTGCGATCGACGATCTGCTGGGTACTAACCAACGCCTTTGCCACCGAGTCGTTCAAGAACTGGATCCGCGGGAGTACTCGTTCCGCACTCACTGCTTTCCAGTAGGCGCTTCGGACCTCCTGAACCAGACGAACGGCAATCCGCCGTTTTTCTTCCTCTGCAATCATGACGTTGTCGGCTGCCTGCTGCGCACGCACGAACGACAATCCAAAGTCCAGCACATCCCAACTCAGCGCCAGGTTGCTGGAATAGACGTTTTTTTCTGACGACGTAAAGGGTTCTACCGCTTGACGTCCAGTGACGAGGGATCGCCCCACACCGCCGCTGAAATTGTTACGCCCGTCGAACCCGGCGTTGGCGGACGCTTGGGGGAGTAAAGAATAGTGTGCAATGTTGAGCTGCTGATGAGCCAGTTGCACCTGAATCGCACTGACCTTCGCATCCAGATTGTACTTCAAGGTACGCGCGACGGCCTCGTAGATATCAATCGGCCCCGTGACCGGCTCTTCAATGGATGAAATGGCTTGAAAATCTTTCACCGCTCGAGCCACTACTTCCTGTTTGCTCAAGGCATGCGGTTTAATGAGACACCCACTCAGCGCGAGCAGCGATACCGAAACCGCGACAACCCGCAACACCACGACTGCCGTCACATTTTGCCTATGCCTGAGTACAATCATGGCCCCTATGGCAGACTCCGTTCCTCACACAAGGTTTACCGGTACCAGTATCGGCTGAGGTGAGGAAGAACTTGATCAAATGAGCATGAACAGGGCTAAACCATGCGGAGTTAGTACGGAGACGGACCCCGGGGTCTTCGCCCACCTTCGGGCCGGACTCCTCCACACGAAAAGGAATGAGGGCTGACCTCTGGAGGTATGAATAGAGGCCTCATGCTGTGGGTGAGCTCTTCACAGAGCAGAAACAGGCGGGATACTCGCCTCGCAGACCTGGCTCCCCTCCTTCAGAGTTACCTCCTCCAGATGTAGCTCATCTTCAATTCTGCGGCTATCTTTCTCACTGTACGCATGAAGCCACAAACCTTTCGCAAGGAGAACCGACATGAGTTGCTCACGTTGCCAAGGCCTGATGATCCAAGATCACTTGATGGACTTTGATGGTACCATTGGCCATATGTGGGCCAATGGATACCGTTGCATGAACTGCGGAAATGTGCACGATCCGGTCATCGAACAACATCGCCGAGCCAGAAGACACCAGGCGCTGACCCTCCAGCATAGCGAACACGAAGCCGAAGAGGATGAATCCATCCCTGATTCTGAAACCGTCATTCTGCGTGCGGCCTGAGTGGGCCGTGGGGACACCGTTGTCACAACTGCAGTGATCAAGAAAAGGAGAACTATGGCTTCCATTTTGCTCGTCGATGATGACGCCCCAATTCGAACCCTATTGCGTCACATCCTTGAAGAGGATGGCCATCAAATTCGGGAGGCCCCGAACGGTGAAGTCGGTCTTACGCTCTACCGGGAAGCCCCTGCCGACCTCGTCATCACCGACATCTTGATGCCGGAGCGAGACGGGATGGAAGTCACGCTCGCCCTGACACAGGAATTTCTCGATGCCAGAGTCATTGCCATCACAGGGGCCACGGGTGATCAGAACTTTCTCAACGTCGCGAAACTCTTCGGCGCACGACGCGTGCTTCGGAAGCCCTTCACACCGGACGACATCCGTCGAGCCGTACAGTACACGCTCGACCATTAAGCAGGCCACATGCATAGACCTGAGTTGCAAGACCTTCTAGGTCTCGTCCGGGGGAGAGAGAACGTCCTACCGCCTTTACTTCTCCGTTGGCCTTTTAGGTTCTGAGGCTTGTAACGGCCATAACGACCCTACCAGCATACCGATTCCAGCCATCAGAAACCCAATGAGTTGAGGTGGCCAGACATCGGTTGGCTGATAGAATAATTCCCCCACCAACCAGCTCGTCAGGCCGGAGATAATGGCGACCAGCGCTCCTTGTGTTGTGGCCTTCTTCCAATAGAGCCCTGCGACCAACGGAATAAAGGCCGCCACAAGAGTCACCTTATAGGTACTCACCACGAGCGTATAGATGGTGGCTTCCGACCACAATGCGATGGTCAACACCACCGAAGCAAATACCAGCAGGACCACTCGCATCAAACGGAGGAACTCCGCATCATTGACAGGTGCGCACATCGGCCGAATGACGTTCTCACTCAACGCGACCGACGGAGCGAGTAGAGTGGCACTGGAACAACTCATCACCGCAGACAGCACCGCTCCAAAAAAGATAACCTGTGCCAGGAGCGGTGTGTGCTCCAGGATAAGTGTCGGCAAAATGAGCTGGGAATCCTGCTCCAACAGCGCTCCAAACTTGGCTGGATCAATCAGTGTCGCGGCGTACGCAAGAAACATCGGGACAAAACAGAACGCAAAATAGAGTATTGCCCCCAGTAACGAACCCCTGACAGCTGTCTGTTCGTTCTTCGCAGAGGTAATCCGTTGGAACACATCTTGCTGTGGGATCGACCCGAGCATCATGGTCATCCATGCTCCGATAAAGGGAATCCATGCCGCAACGGTGGGCGGTGGAAACAAGTCCAATTTCCCGGCTGCGGCCGCGTGTGAGATGACGGCAGGAACTCCGCCGGCCATCTCCCCGACGATTGAGGCGATATAGAGCAGTCCTCCCATGATCACCGAAATCTGTACAAAATCGAGAATCGCGACTGAGAACATGCCTCCGAACGTCGTATAGGTCAGCACAATGGCGGCGCCGATCACGATGCCCACCGACTGACTGATCATCCCCTCCGTCACGACATTGAGCACCAGACCGAGCACTTTGAATTGGGCGGCAACCCAACCGAGATACGAGGCGACGATGCAGAGCGTGCAGAGAACCTCGATGGTGCGGTTATAGCGATACCGGTAGTAATCGCCCACCGTCAGCATGTTGAGTCGGTACAATCGTGGCGCGAAAAACAGTCCGGCAAGCATCAGGCACATGCTCGATCCGAAGGGGTCGGCCACGACGCCTCGCAGACCTTCTTTCACAAAGGTCGCCGAGATGCCAAGGACGGCCTCAGCGCCGAACCAGGTGGCGAATACCGTGGCTATCACGATGGCAAGTGGGAGGGACCTTCCGGCGACGGCAAAGTCCTTTGAATTCCGTACACGAGTCGCGGCGAAAAGTCCGATACCGACCGACAGGATGAGATAGAGAATGACGAACCAGAGGACCACGCGAGGCAGGATAAAGCCAACCCGGCCTACAATCAATTAGTATTCATAATCCTGTATAGGAAGGAGATGAGATGCGAGTGGACAAAACCGGGATGAATGAGATCGAGCTATCGCCCTTGAACCACCCTCTAGAACGACCAGTATCGCGACGCTCCCAACACAAGCCGACATCCGACCAGAAAGAGCTCGCCCTGCGATTCAACAGGTATGGTCCTTGTCCACTGCACCTCGTAGAGGTTCAAGGAATGTTCCCACCGAGTTTCCGCGACATCCAGCTCGATATATTGCCGGAATCGCGGTTGTCGCCCCATCAGAATCAAGATCCCGTGCTCACTTCGGTTAAGACAGTAGGCCTCACCCTGTTCAATGGTGAGTGCCTGTTTGTCGGTTGATTCACAGAGCCCATAGGCACAGACCTTTTGTTCCTCGCACCGAGCTTCGCGTCGGCGAGAAGGAAATGGAATCACGTTTTGATGGGCTATACCAGCCATGGTTCTCTGGGTTTTGAGATTTCCCGGTCGGTATCGAGAAATCTCACCACGAACAACTTTTGTGCCGGTACTTGGTTCCATGTGTTCCTCCGCCATCCATATATTATATTGAAATCGAGTTATGGATAAGATGACAGCAAGGGTCATGCCCTTGGGCTACCCTCCCCGCACCTATACGAATTCCTTAGGAATATGCTTCCACTACTTCAAGCCAGTATTCCGATGAATTTGGTAAGCGAAGGGAGATTGATTCACTCCTCCGATGGATAAATACTGTATGTCGTTAATTTCACAGGAATTCCAAATGTGTATTCAAAAGCATACGGTTCGGAGCGGTTTCTCCTCGCAGAAACCTACACCAGGCACATTCTCCACCTCCCATAGACACATATAGGTCGAGCAAACGCCACGGCTTCCTTCCCTACGATCCTGGCAATCGGCTCATCAGCCAGGCTAATCACACCAACTTTTCCAAGCGGACGCCAAGTAAGCGGATACGTTTTCGGTGTGGGTTTTCACGGCGGTCGAGAAACGGCATCAGCAATTTCAACCCCTCACGCTGTAATACGCCCGGATCACCCGTTGCGGTAGCCAACGTGTGGGCACGCGACTTCGTTTCAAAGTCCGCAAAACGAACCGTGAGCACAACGGTGCGAAACGCCTTAAACCCTTCGAGGGTCAGACGGTCCATTGCCCCTCGAGCCAGGCTGTCGAGCTGAGTGAAGAGTGTGTGGCTGTCGAGCGTATCGGACTCGAACGTTTCCTGTTCACCGATCGATTGTGGCTCGGAGTATTCTTCGACTGGCGAGTCATCGTACCCGCGAGCCTTGTCATAGAAGACCGCCCCCCGCTTTCCCAACAGATGCGTGAGTTGTTGGAGAGATGCATCCCGCAGATCCTTGACGACCCTGATCTCCTTTTCTCGGAGTACTGCCTCCGTCTTAGGACCGATACCAGGAACGACGCGGACCGACAGCGGAGACAGAAAGGCTTCGACCTCCTCCTCACGCACAACCATGAGCCCATTGGGTTTCTGCCATCCCGAAGCAATCTTGGCGATCAATTTATTCGGTCCGATCCCGACAGAAGCCGTCAGCCGCACGTCTGAGACAATCGCCTCTTTCAAGCGGCGACAGATCCGTTCCGCTTCTTCGTAGGATTCCGTCTCGCTGAGATCACCGTACACTTCGTCGATGCTGGCTTGTTCGACTTTCGCGATAAAGCGCCGCACAATCTGCATCACCTCCTCAGACACCCGTGCATACTTTGGCATATCGACCGACACGAAGGTCACCGGAGGCTTGCCGGCACGACGAGCCGCTTCCGACAAGCGCCACGCCGTGGAAATCGGAGTGGCCGAGTGAATCCCATAGGCCCGTGCGAGATAGTTCGATGTGGAGGCGACTCCACGCCCCTTGCCACCGAGCGGGTCTGCCCCCACAACCAGCGGAACCCCACGAAACGCAGGAGTGTCACGTTCCTCAACGGCCGCGAAGAACGCATCCATATCTAAGTGAGCAATAATTCGAGACATATTTACCTTCGAGCCTATCGAAATGGCCTACCGATTACCCGCTGAGGCTGATTGTAAGAAACGGAACAACCTCCTGCACTTCGTCCAGAATTGCCAGTAGATTTTCATGACAGAGACCGCGTAGAATCCGAGGGTAATCCTCGAAAGGTAACCATTCAAGAGGTTCATAGATCCAACACTCGTCATCATTAAGTGAAGGGAGCCAATCGTGAGTTTACGTTGGTTTAATTTTGTCGGATTTCTGATGTTATTTGCTGGCCTCTTTCTCAATGAGCTCGTCTTTCTGAATATCTGGTACGGTGCCAACTATTTCCTGGGTTTTGTTGCGGCTGTTTATTACATAGGTGCGGTATGGCTTTCACTCTGGGGAGGTTCACGCCTCCAGGAAGCTTGACATTCTGCACATGGCAATCCATGACCTGAATCGAGCGTCACAGGCAAGCTTCCTTTTTCTGGTCGTTTTCATGGTGCCGTTCCCTTGATCGATATAGGTCATCCACTGAAGTGAGAAGGCCATCTGAAGAAAGGAGATCACCCATGGGTATGAGTTTTTGGAATTGGCTCGGAGTCGCGATGTTGGTGCTCGGTCTCTTTCTCAACGAGCTCTTCCTCGGGATCAATGCCTGGTACGAGGTCAATCTCGGAGCAATCGTTGCGGGTGTCGTATACCTGGTCGTTGCTATCTCGTTGTCGATCTGGCCGAGTGCCAGCAATCAGAGCGCGTAACGAACGACCCCACATCCTCATCAATCTGGGTTTGACAGAAACTCAGGGTTTGAGGTGTGCCCTCTTTCGTTGCAGCGCAGTGAAACCGGCAGAGAGGTCTGACGGAATTCTTCTTGCCCCTCTTTGGTGTCGATCTGCTTTTGAATGACCCAACAGATGGTGCGGTCTCCTCGTTCCTTCGTTGTTCAACTACAAAGATCTCCTCCGCCTCTGATTTTTGATCTTCCGACACCTCACCAAATTCAGTCATCGGGCTGCACCGATTGCATAAGAACGATCCCTTTTCAGAATCCGTCCCTTCGCACACCGACTCACACAAGAGGGTTGATCTGACAGAACCGATCGACTACGATCTGATCGCTGACAGTTCGTGAAGGCGCTGGGATAACAAGACTTGCAGTCTGACCCGATAGAAGCCTTTTCCAGGTCTGTCTGTAGGATTCAACGGTACGGATAAGCTCTGGTACAACCAGCGATCGGTATTCACTTTTCACCCCCAACAAGAGGAGGAACTCATGGCGGACAAACAGTACAAGCAACTGGGATGTCTGGATGTTCAACCGGGAGGCGGCTGCGGATTCCAGGTGCGGGCAGAGACGGAAGCGGAACTGATGCAGTTGGTCGCGACCCACGCCAAGCAGTGCCACAAACTGGACACGATCCCACCGGAGATGGTGTCCGCAGTACAAGCCGCGGTCAAGACCGTCACAATCGCTGTTTAGTGAGCCTCTGAGTATGCGGCAGGAGCCCTCTCCTCTCCGACAACAAAGGGAGGGCCCCTGCGTCGCTGCAAGCCGAGGGCTGACAGACCGGACCAAGGAGGGCATATGGGTTGGAAGACATTACTCCCACTAGCAGCGATTCTCTTGCTCAGCACCAGCGGCTGCAGCTATCTATTTTATCCCCATGCGAAGGACTTTACCGAGAAAGCAAAGGGGGCAACCGGTCTCGACACGGTCATTAACCTGACCGGTATGGCCGAAGCTTCTGCAAAAGCCGCCAAGGGAGGTATAGGCGTCGATCAAGCTTTTGACGACCTCCATAACCAGTTTCATGCGATCAACGACAGCATCTGCTGCGTTGAGAAATCCGTGAGAGAACGGCCAGGCTATGCCTTAGCCGTCACCCACAAGAAGGAACTCACGGCGATCTTTAAGCGCCTGTGGAAGTTCAAAGACGATCAACCGCAACGAGATCAGCATCTAGACCTTCTCGTATCGGAACTCACGGAGCTACGCGAGACGTTACACACCTTGAGGTAACTGCTGTGGCATCACTATCGCCTGAGCAAGTCATCGAAGGCCAGCGCCAAGACTGGAACCGCGTCGCCGGTGGCTGGGAGAAATGGGATCGTTTCTTCGACGAGCAGATGGCCTTTCTCAATCATCGGCTCGTCGGCGATGCTAGACTTCGCGCTGGTCTTCGCGTATTGGACCTCGGATCGGGAACGGGCTATCCGGCCATTCTTGCCGCCCAGGTAGTCGGCGCCAACGGCAGTGTGGTCGGTATCGACTTAGCCCAGCAGATGCTTGACGC